>JBNMLW010000044.1:0-6748 GCA_050875025.1 Alphaproteobacteria bacterium | reverse complement strand
GTGCCGAGCGTGGTTTCAATGTTGCTCAGATAATGATTCTTGGCCGAAAAATTGTTGGTAGTAGAGTTAGAGGCCAAATAGCTTTTGAGCAAGCCTTCGTCAACTTTGCGGGTTACTTCAGCCAAAGACACGCCCATACTGGAACCGGCGCGGACAACATTGTTTTGTCCGGCGCTTTTGCGGGTATAACCTACAGTATCGACATTGGCAATGTTGCGGCCGATAATGTCAAGCTGTCCTTGGGCAGTTTTCATTCCCGAAAGAGAAGTGGATAAAGACGGAATAAGAGCCATGGCACACCTCCTACAATGTTCTGTTTATGGCCAGCGCATTCTTGTTGTTATCCAACGGAGAATATGTCCCGTGCGCGCCATAAGAAGTTGCGTTGCGATTATTGGTTACTTTAGCAATGTTAATGATGGTATCCATCACGTTTTTGCTGGTTTCCATTCTGGTTTTGAGCAGAAGTTCATTATCTTTCAGCAGACTGTCCAGATTCTGTGATGCTTCTTTGAGTTCCTGTTTTAAGTCCGCGTCAGCCTGATTCAGATACGCTTGGTTTTTGATAAAGAACGCGCTCATCGAGCGGTAGGCCGAAACGGTTTTGGCCTTTTGCTCATACATGGAGCCGACTGCCTCGGTGTCAAACTTCCGCAGGGATTCATTTTCCTTTTCCAGTAAAGCGGCAAATCCGTCAATCACGTCCAAAAGGTCTTCTACTTTGGCATTGATTTCTTCTATCTGCAATTCTTCCATTTTCTTTCTCCTTAGCCCTCAATGTAGCCCTGAGACGCCATTTCCTGCATCTCCAGAATAGAGCGCATTACACTTTGTTTCACGCCCACGGTGCCGACTTTGGCCATCTCTTCGCCGTATTCGTCCAGCAGCATAGAGCGATAGATTTTTTCAGCGTGCCCGCCGCCGAACATTCCGTCGGTTGAAACGCCGTCAAACATGGTTTCCATCATTTTGGTGAGGAAAAAAGCCTCAAAATCTTCAGCTGATTTTTCAGCTTTGGCCAAGTCTTTGGCATTCATCTGCGGAGCTGTGTTCAGGTTCCACAGCTGAGTTTGCAGAGCGTTGTTTGTGCTTAACATATCAGTCATTAGATTACCTCGATTTCAGCTTGCAAAGCACCGCTGGCCTTAATCGCCTGCAAAATGCTGATTAAATCGCGCGGGGTAACGCCCAAGGCATTGAGCCCGTCTACCAATTCCTGCAGATTGATGCCGGAATCCAGAACCGTCAGCTTGGCGTCAGTATCTTCATTAATATCAATTAAGGTATTGTATTCGGTAACTGTCTCGCCGTTAGAGAAAGGCAGCGGTTGAGACACAAACGGAACATCGGTAATTCTGATTGTCAGGTTGCCTTGAGCAATGGCCAAACGGTTGATTTTAACATCTTTGCCGATAACAACAATTCCGGAGCTTTCGTCAATAACCACCTTGGCCAGCTGATCCGGTTGAACCTGCAATTGCTCCACTTTGGTCATCAGGTCAACCACTTTGCCTTTATAAGATGCCGGAATGGTCAGAACAATGGTTGCCGGGTCGGTAGCTTTGGCCGCGGTGGTGCCCATCATGGCGTTTACGGCATCAGCCACGCGGCGCGCTGTGGTAAAATCCGGATTGCGCAAAGCAATGGAGATAGTTTTCAGGCTCTCCAGTTCAAAGGGAATTTCATTTTCAATAATAGCGCCGCTGGGAATCTTGCCGGAAGTTGGAACTCCTTTTACAACAGATTGTCCGGCGCCTTGAGCCGAAGTTGCTCCAACGGCAATTTGTCCCTGGGCAACAGCATAAACCTCGCCGTTGGCGCCGGTCAGCGGAGTAGCCAGCAAAGTGCCTCCCTGCAGGTTTTTGGCATCGCCGACCGCGCTTACAACCACATCAATGCGGCTGCCCTGGCGGGCAAACGGCGGCAGATTGGCCGTAACCATAACCGCGGCAATGTTTTTGGCTTTGATTTGTCCGCCGCGGGCATTAATCCCCATCTGATCCATCATTGAAATGAGGCTTTCGCGGGTAAAATCCACAGATTTGATGTTATCGCCGGTGCCGTTCAAACCAACAACCAAGCCATAACCGATGAGTTGGTTGTCTCTAATTCCCTCAAAGTCGGCAATATCTTTTATGCGGGAAACCGCATTTGCGCTTTCGGCAACAAACATAAAACCGGTAACAACTAAGGCCAAAGCGGCGGATTTTATTGCTTTTGCATACATCATAAGGTTACAGCCTCAATAAATTGACAGTTAATCTTACTTATGTATATGCAATTTCCGTGCCAGACTTACATGGCCGTGATAGTCAGCAAACTTCGTTATTTGAAAATATTCTCACTAAATTTTAACAATTTAGTTGTTATTTTGAATTTACAATGCTATATAGGATAATGATTTTAATAATGGTAATTAGGCATCTATGAGATTATCTATTTCAAATGTTGGTATTATAAATAAAGCTGATATAGAATTATCTGGACTTACTGTTATCGCTGGGTATAACGCAACCGGTAAAAGTACAATAGGAAAAGTTTTGTTCAGCCTTATTGGTGGCTTTAAGTCACTTTATGGAAGAGATTATGGCAAGACATTAACGTATATGGGACATTATACATCAGATGTTCGCTATAATGTAAATGTGATTTTGAAATATGTATTAAAAAAGCATCCGGTGACTAACATACCAATATCAGATATTAGTATTAGCATCCCTGAGGCAATAAGTGATATATCTATCATGGGAGACTTTATAAAGCCGTACTCGTATTATTGCTTATTAAAAAATAGACAATCCATCTATGATGCACTAAAAACACAAATAAGAGAGTGTTTTGGTAGTGTCGATTTTAGATGCATCCGATCTAACGTTTGGTCTATTGCTGATGCTTTGTCCAAAATTGCGAACGTACGTACACAGATGAATACTGATGAGGTTCTATCGCGGTCTCTGTATAATGAATTTTACGGAGATGTGATTAATGTTTTATCTGAAACTGCAAGTATTTCTTTAAGTGATGATAAAGAACTTTGTAATATTTTTATTAATAATCAAAAGAAGTTTCCTTTTGAATATAGATATTTATCTAAAGAATATAAAACAACAGTAGATAAATATGATGCTGTTTTTATTGATAATAGTTTATATCTAGATGATTATAATTTATTGAGTGGTGGTGTTCTATTTGAAGATTTTAAGAGTAAAGGGTTAGGGCTGTCTTTTTATAATACTGTCTATCCTATACAGCTGCATAAATGGGATTTAATGAAGAAAATAAAATACAGCTTGTTGTCAAAAAATTTCTTAACATCTGGTACGTCAAATGCCATTTCCAATATAACGCAAATTAATGACGGCGAGTTCAGGGCTGATGATAACGGTGGACTTGAATTTTTTAGTTCAGATGGATATAAAATTTTGCCGATAAATGTGGCGGCAGGCAATAAAATGTTGGGTATATTGCAGTTGCTGTTACAAACTGAAATTATAAAAAAAGGGACATTTATTGTTATAGATGAACCGGAAAACAATATCCATCCTCAAAAACAAATAGAGATAGCTAAAGTTTTTGTGGAAATGGTAAAACAAGAGTATAATCTGATTATTACAACTCATAGCCCTTTTATATTAGAAGGGCTGAGGTTGTACACTCAAAAAGAAGATATCTTTACTTCAAAAGCTCATTTTTATTTAACTAAAAATATTTCCAAGCAAGTACAAGTCGAAGATGTATCAAATTGCTTGAGTGAAATTTTTCAGAAATTTTCAGCGCCATTAAAACAGCTTTTTGAAGAGTAAAATAGTGAAAGTAATTGATATTATTCAAGGAAAACTTGATGAGTATATAACGACGTTCTGTATGCTTGAAAAAAATAAGGGTAAAGTTTGTTGCTTTTCGAAAAAAGAAAATGTTTCCAACTGTGCTGAAGAGCTAAAATACGAAAATGTTATTAACTTTGATGAGTTTTCAAAGGACTACCATGAAAACAGTAGATGGTGTCAGGCAACTCCAGCGTCATGCGATGCGCTTAAATGTTATGACGATAAAGTTGTTTTTATTGATTATAAAAATAATGAATTTATGTCCGCTGAGCATTCTAAGACTATTGGAGAACGCCAAGAGGTTATTCAGAATAAAATAATTGGTTCAATTAAAACTATTTTTTATTTCTCTAAAAAATGTACTGATATAGCAAAGAAGAATACTTTCATTTATTATGTAGTATCAAATAGTTCAGACGTTAACACAGGAAAAGAGTTGTATGAATTGCTTGAATACTCATCAATTCTTGATAAATTTGTGGCCAATAGATACCAAGTAAAATTAGAAGATGTCAATACCGAAGTAAAAGCGAATGGAATACTAAATTGTTCGTCATTGAAAAAAAGACTAAGTCAATATGAAATTAAAAACACATACCCTGAATAACCGGTTAATAATACCTTATAATACCTCGGTTCTTTTTTGCCACTGAAGAATACTATGGGTGTCTCTGAAATGTGCTTGTGTTATTTGTTTCTGCATTTCTATACCTTGTTTTTTATAATATCTTCAGTTTCTTCTGTGAAAGCTTTTTCTTTATTAAATTGCAAATAAGCTTCGGAAATTTGGAGAACAATTCTCTCCAATCTCTGTTGAAATTGCAAAAAAAAACAATAGATTACAAGCCTAACTAATATTTAACCTTTTCTCTATACTATCATCCCAGATATGCACAGGCATATCTAGGGCGTCGAAAACCCTTGTGAATGTAGTCGTTCGCATACGACTTAAAATGTATGCCGATTTCTGTCTTGGACGGATGTCGGCTAAATAAGGCTATGCGCTGAATAAGCCGAGCCGTAGCATTCAACGGTTTTCGAACATCCGCCCACCTTTTTGGTGGGTTTTGTTTTAACAACTAACATAAGGATGTTCTCATGAAAAAACTATTTTTAATCTTAACTGTAGGTTTATTTGCTGGATTTCTTAGTTCATGCGCAACTGTTATGAGAGATAATAATCAAGCAATTCCCATTAGATCTAATATAGAAAAAGTGAACATAAAGATAACCAATAAAGCAGGAGAAATTGTCTTTGAAGGGCAAACACCTACAACTTTAACACTTAAAACGGCAGTCAAGAGTGGTTATTTTAATCCTGAAAAATACACTATTGTAGCATCAAAAGATGGTTTCCAAACACAAACGGTTGTTATTGATTGGCATGTTAGCAGTTGGTATTGGGCAGGAAATTTAGTTCTTGGCGGGGTAGTTGGTTATTTAATTATTGATCCGATAACAGGTGATATGTACTATCTTGATGAAGAAGTTCATCTAAATATGTCTTCCATTTAAAAAGGCAAAAATAGGTGGTATTTTTACCGCCTATTTTTTGATACTTATATAATGGTGCATATTAAAAAAACATTTTTATGTGAACGCTTAAATAGGTATCAGTCATAATTTCACAAAACACTATTAAGAGTGTCGTTTCTGGTTTGGCTTTTTCTTGCCGCAATCCCGAAGGCTAGAACGCTAGTGAGCGCCTGAGCAACAGCTTGCTAACGCCTTGCCGGCTTCGGCATGGTCGCTGAAGGGGATTACTTTGCCATTGACATATTGTCCGGTTTCGTGCCCTTTCCCGGCCAGAATCAACAGGTCGCCGGCTTGTAGGTTGGCAATGGCGGTTTTGATAGCGGTGCCACGATCGGGGATGTTTTGCCCCTTGGGGCAGGCGGCCATGATTTGTTCGCGGATTTTGGCGGCATCCTCGGTGCGGGGGTTATCGTCGGTAACATAGACCACATCGGCAAGGTCGTTGGCAATTTTGCCCATAATCGGGCGTTTGCCGGCATCGCGGTCGCCGCCGCAGCCAAACAGAACATGGAGCTTTCCGGTGGTGTGCGGACGCAAGGCGCAGATAACGTTTTCCAGCGCGTCGGGAGTATGGGCATAGTCAATATAGACTGCGGCTCCGTTCGGCGTCTGTCCGACTAACTCCAAGCGGCCTTTGGCTCCGTGAATTTTGCCGGCATATTTGATAACCTCTTGCGGCAGACCGGTGAGCTCGGCCGCCATACCGAGTGCGCACAAAACATTCATCGCCTGAAATTCGCCGGCCAGAGGAATTTCGATACTCATTTTTTCGCCAAAATATTCAATATCCAGTTTTTGCCCGTGCGCCAGCGGAGTTGCGGAGAGGAGCTTGAGCTCTTTTCCGGCGCGTCCGTAACTGATAACCTCTTTGTTGCCCTCTTTGCAAACGTTGGCGATAGTTTCGTATTCGGGAATATCGGCATTGAGCACGGCGGTGCCGCTTTCAATCAGATTCTCCCGAAAGAGAATAAGTTTGGCCTCCAGGTAGTTTTCCATAGTCTTGTGGTAGTCAAGATGGTCGCGGGTCAGATTGGTAAAACCGGCAACTTCAACGCTGACGCCGCCCAGACGGTATTGGCACAATCCATGGCTGGAGGCTTCCATGGCCAGCCAATCATAGCCTTCAGCGGAGAGTTCTTTGAGCTCGCGTTGAATTGTCACGCTGACAGGCGTGGTGTTGGGCGAGGGGATAGGCGCCTCATTGCCTTTAATAAAACCGAGCGTGCCGCAGCTGGCGGCTTTGTAGCCCATCATAGTCAGAATCTGGCGGATAAAATCAGCGATTGAAGTTTTGCCGTTGGTTCCGGTAATGGCGCAAATATGGTGGGGTTGCGCGCCAAAGAAACTGGCGGCGGCTTTGGCAAAATCTCGAGCCGGATTTGCCG
>JBNMLW010000043.1:0-6802 GCA_050875025.1 Alphaproteobacteria bacterium | reverse complement strand
GCCAAGATGGAAAAAGGCCGCGGTACGGTTGTGACTGCTTTGGTTCAAAAAGGTACTTTGCATGTCGGCGATATCTGCATTGCCGGTAAGGAATGGGGACGTGTTCGCGCAATGTTTAATGAACACGGCCACAAAATGCAGGATGCCGGCCCGGCTACTCCGGTTGAAGTTTTGGGCTTGCAGGGAACACCGTCTGCCGGTGATGACTTTGTAGTGGTCGCTGATGAAAACCAGGCCAAGGAAATTACCGGATATCGAATCCGCAAAGAGCGTGAGGCGAAACTGGTGAAATCTGCCAAATCGGCAATGGAACTTATGCTTGATAAGATTAAATCCGGCGAGGTTAAACATCTGCCGATTATTATCAAAGCTGATGTTCAGGGCTCCATTGAGGCTATTGAAGGCACAATCAACAAGCTCTCTAATGATGAAGTCAGCGTGCAGGTTCTGCATTCGGCTGTCGGTCCGATTTCCGAATCCGATATCTCTTTGGCAAAGGCTTCTCATGCTTTGGTTATCGGCTTTAATGTCCGCGCCAATCCGTTGGCTCGCGATATGGCTCGCCGTGACGGAGTAGAGATTAAATATTATTCAATCATTTATGATGTGCTGGATGATATTAAGAAAGGTCTGGAAGGTATGCTCTCGCCTGAGCTCAAAGAGAAACTTTTGGGCTATGCCGAAATTCGCGAGGTCTACAATATTACCGGTGTTGGCAAAGTCGGCGGTTGTATGGTTACCGAAGGTATGGTTAAACGCGGTGCCAAGATCCGCCTGTTGCGTGACAACGTAGTAATTCATGACGGTTCGATCGGACAACTCAAGCGCTTCAAAGAAGACGTTAAAGAGGTCAAAGAGGGTTATGAATGCGGTATCTCCTTTGAAAATTACAACGACATTCAGAAAGGCGACTTTATTGAGTGTTATGAGATAGAGGAAATCGCCGCCAAGTTATAGTCGAGGTTGTATAACGGCACATCTAGAGGCATTTGGTTCGGTCTTGGAAAATTCATGTACTTCTTTGTACACTAAAATTTTCCGCGCCTTCCAAATGCCTCTATCTGTACTGTTCTCCAACCTCTCTGGAAATTGTGCTTGTATAAGTAATTCAAAAAAATCCCCTTTCTAAAGGTGAGAAAAGGGGATTTTGTTTGTCTTAAGTCTGAGCTTAAATCATTGCCATACCGCCATTGATATTGATGGTTTGACCGGTGATGTATTGAGCCTCATCGCTGGCCAAGAAAGCCACAACATTGGCAATATCCTGAGCTTCGCCGAGCTTGCCTTCAGGAATTTTATTCAGCAAAGCATCTTTAACATCTTGCGGCAAAACATCAGTCATCGGGGTGCGGATAAAGCCCGGTGCGATTGAGTTTACGGTGATGCCGCGAGAGCCGACTTCTTGTGCCAGACATTTGTTCATGGCAATCATACCGGCTTTGGAGGCGGCATAGTTGGCTTGTCCGGCGTTACCCATAACTCCGACAACCGAGGCAATGCCGATAATGCGTCCGAAACGGCGTTTCATCATGCCGCGGACAGCGGCTTTGGCCAATTTGAAACCGGCAGAAAGGTTTACATCCAAAACCAGCTGCCAATCTTCGTCGCTCATACGGATGAAGAGGTTATCTCTGGTCAGGCCGGCATTGTTTACCAGGATGTCAATGCGGCCGAGTTTGGCTTCAACATCAGCTACCAGATTTTTAACATCTTCGGGGTTGGTTAAGTTGGCGATGAATACCTCAACCCTGTCGCCGAGTTCGGCCTTGAGTTTGAGCATTGGTTCTTCTCTCATATCGGTCAGAGCCAAGGTTGCGCCCTGCGCATGCAGAGTGCGGGCAATTTTGTCGCCCAGACCGCCGGCAGCGCCGGTAATGAGAGCTACTTTATCATGTAATTCAAACATATTTTATCTCCTTTTTGCGTGCTTTGAATTTTTAGCAAAGCACTATTTTGTGAGGCTTGCAGCCAGTTCTTCAATCTCGGCAACAGTACCGGCCGAGACGGTGTTCATCTCTTTGTGGCTTCTTTTGACAATGCCGGAAAGAACTTTGCCGGCGCCAAGCTCAATTACGCTGTCAACGCCTTTGTCAACCATCAGGTTAACACTTTCTCTCCAGCGTACCGAACCGGTAACCTGTTTGACCAGATTGCCGATGACATCTTCCGCAGAGGTTACGGGTTGAGCCGTAACGTTGGATATCAGCGGAATCAGCAGTGCGCTGGCTGGAGTTTCAGCCAGAGCTTTGGCCATAACTTCTGCCGCCGGTTCCATCAGCGGGCTGTGAAACGGAGCGCTTACCGGCAGCTTGATGCAGCGTTTGGCTCCAAACTCTGCGGCCAGCTCTACAGCTTTGTCAATGGCCTCCATGTGTCCGGACAGAACAACCTGTCCGTCAGCATTGTCATTGGCGGCGACACAGACATATTTGCCATCGGCAGCACAGGCATTTGCCAAAGCTGCAACATCAGAATACGCTGCGCCGATAACTGCCGCCATACCTCCAACCCCGACGGGAACGGCCTTTTGCATGGCATCGCCGCGGGTGCGGAGTAATTTGGCCGTGTCAGTCAATGACAAAACTCCGGCTGCGCAGGCAGCGGAATATTCGCCCAAAGAGTGGCCGGCTACAAAACTTGCATAATCGGTTAATTTGATTCCGAAGTCGCGTTCCAAAATTCTGACTACAGCCATGGAGTGAGCCATTAAAGCCGGTTGTGCATTGGCGGTGAGGGTTAACTCGTCAGCCGGGCCTTCAGTCATAAGTTTGAACAAATCTTGGTGAAGAGAATCATTAACTTCGGTAAAAACTTCGCGTGCCGATGAAAAATTATCGGCAAGCTCTTTTCCCATGCCGACAAACTGAGATCCTTGGCCGGGGAAAACAAAAGCTTTAGTCATAAAACATATCCTTGTTATTAAACAACCCTTAAACCTTTAGTCCGGAATCTGAAAAAGTCAAGTTTTAATCAGTTTTTGTTAAGAGAATCTTGAGGATTTGGTGCTATAAAATAACCATCTTTAAATGGGTCTATAATAATGGCAAAACGGAAAAATAAAGCTCAATCCTGGTGGAAAAAACTTTGCCGGCGCATATTTGGCGCGGCTTTGGTTTTGTGGGTGCTAAGCCTGCTGATAAGTTGTTTGGGATATCATGTTTTTGATGCCGGGTACAATACCGCGTCATCGCGGCCGGTAGCCAATTGGCTGGGGCTGTATGGGGCAAAAAGCGCGGATTTAATCCTTACCTGGTGGGGTGTTGTTTTGCCGGTATTTTTGATTGCTCCGCTGGTTTGGGGCTGCGGTTTTATGCGCTTGCGGGAGATGGTGCATCCGTATTGGCGTTTGTTGGCGTTTGCGGTCGGCAATGTGTTGGGCGCGGCTTCTGCAGCATTGGCGTTGGGGACGATTAACGGCTTTAATGTCGGCGGCAATGTCGGGCGGTTTTTGTCCGGAGAGATTATGACCTTGGGGCGCCGTATCTATGAATTTCCGTTCGATCGCCAGTGCTATGCGCTGGTGTTGGCTCTGGTGGCATTAGTATCTTTTAATTTGGCCTGCGGGATTACCTTTGCCGGCTGGTACAAAACTTTCAAAGCTATATTCGGCTTGGTTGCGGCAGCAGTGGTTTGGCTGGGAAATATCTGCCGCAGTTTGTGCGGAACTTTCAAAAAATCTTCCGGCGGTGCCGCGCGCAAGAGCAAAGAGCCTAAAGTGCGCCGCGAACCGAAAGTTCAGGATGACAAGCCGGTGCCGGAAAAAGTCAGGGAGACTATTAAAGTTGCCAAGGCTAAGGCAATGGATGATGGTTACCAATTTCCAAGCATTAACCTGCTCTCAATGAATAAGGAAAAGGGCGCGGCGGTTAATCCTAAGGAACTGGAGCGAATCGCCGGCGAGCTGGAGGGTGTGCTTCAGGAATTTGGCGTTAACGGGCACATTGTGAAAGTGCGTCCGGGGCCGGTTGTAACTTTGTATGAGTTGGAGCCTGCGCCGGGAACTAAAACTGCCCGCGTTATCGGTCTGGCAGATGATATTGCCCGCTCTATGAGTGCGGTTTCGGTGCGTATTGCGGTGGTTCCCGGCTCCAATACCATCGGTATCGAGCTGCCGAACCAAAAACGTGAAATCGTATATTTGCGCGAGCTTTTGGAAAGCGATGATTTCAAAGATTCAAAATCAGCTTTGACGGTTACTTTGGGCAAAGATATCGGCGGTAAAAATGTTTATGCCGATTTGGCCAAGATGCCGCACTTGTTGGTTGCCGGTACTACCGGTTCCGGTAAGTCGGTCGGTGTTAACTCTATGCTGATTTCACTGCTTTACAAAATGCGCCCGGATGAGTGCAAGCTGATTCTGATTGATCCTAAAATGCTGGAATTTACCATGTATAACGGCATTCCGCACTTGTTGACTCCGGTTATTACTGATCCATCCAAGGCGGTTATCGGGCTTAAGTGGGCAGTCAAAGAAATGGAAGACCGCTATCGGGCAATGGCGCAGCTCAATGTGCGCAACATTACCGGATATAACAAACGTCTGGAAGAATTGCGTGCCAGCGGCGGCAAAATAAGCCGCACGGTGCAGACCGGTTTTGATATGGAAACCGGCAAGCCGATTTATGAAGAGCAGGAATTGGATTTGACTCCGCTGCCTTATATTGTGATTGTAGTGGACGAGATGGCCGATTTGATGTTGGTAGCAGGCAAGGATGTTGAGGCGGCAATTCAACGCTTGGCGCAAATGGCGCGTGCGGCCGGCATACACTTAATTATGTCTACACAGCGTCCGTCGGTTGATGTGATTACCGGTACTATTAAGGCCAATTTCCCAACCCGTATCAGTTTTCAGGTTACTTCCAAAATCGACAGCCGTACAATTCTGGGCGAGCAGGGTGCCGAGCAGCTTTTGGGCATGGGCGATATGCTCTACATGCCGGCCGGCCAGCGCCCGAATCGAATCCATGCTCCGTTTGTCAAAGACAGCGAGGTTGAGCAGATTGTCGAATTTTTGAAAACTCAACGCGAGCCCGAATATGTAGAATCCGTGACCGAGGGCGAACTCTCTGATAAATCCGGCGGTTCGGCTGTTTTTGATAACTCTGATTTTGGTTCCGGCAGCGATGAAGACCTTTATCGTCAGGCAGTGCAAATTGTGCAAAACGATAAAAAGGTATCAACCAGTTATGTTCAGCGCCGCTTGCGAATCGGTTATAATCGTGCCGCAACTATCGTTGAGCGCATGGAGCAAGAGGGAATTATTACGGCGCCGGATCATACGGGGCGGCGCGAGGTTGTATAGGCAAAGGCGTATAACAGCCCATCTAGAGCAATTTGTGCAGGACGGCGACATCCTCATTTACTACCATGTAAACTCCGGTGTCGCCGCCTTTCAAATCACTCTATCTGGACTATTCTCCGCTTTCGCTTTATTAGGCAAGCTCGTCTAGCAGCACATCTAGAGGCATTTAGTTCGGTCTCGGAAAATTCATGTACTATTTTGTACACTAAAATTTTCCTCGCCTTCTAAATGACTCTATCTGCACCACTATCCGAGCTTGCTTGAGATAGTGCAAAGTGGAATCTTATTCTTCAATCTTAGTTTGAGGTTGAGTGTTCTTGCTTGACGGCGGGAAATCTCCTGCTAATATAACTTCATAATTTTATATAGGAGAATTAATATGGCCGAGAAAAAAGAGCCGTCTCAACGTCAGTTGCGCGTTGCGCAGGAAATCCGCAAAATCATTGTAAATTTTATAGACCGCGGCGAAGTTCATAATCTGGAAAATATTGATGCCATGGTTACCGTTACCAAGGTTACCGTGTCGCCGGATCTGAAATATTGCACCGTTTGGTTCATAACGACTAACGGCAATTTCTTGCAAGAAGTTTTGGGCGGTTTGCAGTTGGCTTCAAACTTTTTCCGCAAGCAGGTGGCGGCAAAGACGTCTTTGCGTTATGTTCCGGAAATCAATTTTCGGGTGGACAAGAGTTTTGAAGAGGTTGATAAAATCGAAAAACTTTTGCGCGATCCTAAAGTTGCTCAAGATTTGAAATGATATGAAGCATACCAAAGGCGACAAAATCAGCGGATGGCTGGTGATAGATAAGCCTGCCGGCATGGGTTCTACCCAAGTTGTGGGACAGGTTCGGCATCTGCTGAATGCCGCAAAGGCCGGACACTGCGGCACGCTTGATCCTTTTGCTACCGGCGTACTGCCGATTGCCGTTGGCGAAGCAACCAAACTGGTGCCGTATGTTACCGATGGCGACAAAGAATATGAATTTGTGCTCAAATTCGGCGCGGCAACCGATACATTGGATTGTGACGGGCAAATTATTCAAGACGGCGGCAGAATCCCCACAGCGGCGGAAATAGAATCTATACTGCCGCAATTTGTCGGCGAAATCAGCCAAATTCCTCCGGCCTATTCGGCAATAAAAATTGCCGGCGAGCGGGCTTATGATTTGGCTCGCAAAGGGCAGGACGTGCAAATCCCCGAGCGGCGGATACAAATCTATGAATTGAAAATGCTGGATATGCCGCGCAGCGACTCGGTGCATTGCCGCGTAAAATGCTCTAAGGGCACGTATGTGCGTACTTTGGGGGCTGATATTGCTAAGAGCCTTGGAACAATCGGATATTTGAGCGCGCTGCGCCGTACCAAATGCGGTAATTTCGATCTTAGACAAAAGATTTTGCTGGAAAATTTAAAAAATATAGAGTATGTTGGCAGTCGCCAGAAAGTTTCGCTTCCGGTAATAACGTGTCTGCGCGACATCGCGGTCATCGCCGTAACCG
>JBNMLW010000042.1:0-6838 GCA_050875025.1 Alphaproteobacteria bacterium | reverse complement strand
TATTTATAACAGCTTATCAGAGATTAATTAGACGGTCAACTATAACTGGCGTCCGTTCCGTCATATCACAACGATGAGCTTATCAGAGATTAATTAGACGGTCAACTATAACTGCCTAAAATTAAAACTCACATTCTCTCCCCCCCCCAGTTTAAAATTTCAATATTTAAAGTATTTGTTTAGGAAATTTGAGCATAATCTTTTTGGCATCAAAGCTGCTGACTAATGTTCCGACAAAATCATAAATTCCATCAGATAAAGAGACACAGCCTTTGGCTGTTTGAATCGGAGTTGTAATTATTGTTGCCAGATTTCTTTTTATTTCTGGAGTTAGTTCAATGTGTTCGATATTGACAAGCTTATTGAGCTCTTCAAAAACAATTTTATCTGCCAGAGCTCTAAAAGGTTCAATTAGGTCATCTACTAAAGGCATAGGATTGGTGATAGTGCAGTGTTTGAGGCCGAGATGCGGAAGCAGTCCATTGCCGGAAATTGCTCTGGCCACCATAGCGCGCAACACAGTGTAAGTATAATTTAGCAAAATATTAGCATCGCTGTTTAAGCGATCGCGGACAAAGTGTTTGCCAAACAATGACTTAAAATAGATGGCAGCGGCAATTCCTTCATTGTTTCGTGCATCGTTACTCAGTGTGTCTCGGGAAAGCTGTTTTAGCCGTTCAATATTAGGGCTATCAGGAAAAAAGTATTCTAACACTTGGGCTTGATTAAATATTTTGTGGTGTACAATGCTTTTCCATAAGTTTTTTTGCAACGGTTTGGAGCAATCAATTTGTTGCCTAACTCGCGGTGCTATCAGCCAATGACCTGTATATGGTATGGTAATTGAAGAAGGTAAATATGTCTTATCACAAAATATTATATTTCCGCCTTGCTCGCATATTGCATTGATAATATTTTTAGAAATGACAACATTATTTGCAGACAACACCAAGGCCAATATGTTGTCTATTGCAACTTCAGTTTTGACTTGCAGGGATTTGTTTTCTACTAAAATAAAACCTCGGTGCAATGAGAGCGCAAAGCCGTCATTCATAATTTCTAATATTTGCCTATCCATATTTTGCTCCTTTAGTGCCATTCTATCCAAAAGTTGCAAAAATATGGTTAATGCACGGTCTGACTCTGTCTCTAAAACTTTCGGTGGGTTTCCCAGTTCCAAGCGGTGCGGATAATGTCTTCAATGTCCGTATAGCGCGGCTGCCAGCCCAAAATTTCTTTGGCTTTGCGGTTGTCGGCATAGAGCTTGGCCGGGTCGCCGGCGCGGCGCGGGGCAATTTCAACCGGGCATTTCTTCCCGCTGACTTTTTCCGCCGCGGCAATAATCTCTTTCACGCTGGTCGGAATACCGGTGCCAAGGTTGATACAGCCGCTGTAATCATCAAGTTTTTCCAGCGCCAAACGGTGGGCCAAAGCCAAATCCTCCACATGGATATAATCGCGCAGGCAAGTTCCGTCCGGAGTTTCGTAGTCAGTGCCGAAAATTTTGATATTGGCGCGCTCTCCTTTGATTGCCTTCAGTACCAGCGGAATCAGATGCGTTTCGGGATTATGGCTTTCTCCGATGCTGCCGTCTTGAGCGCATCCGGCGGCATTAAAATAGCGCAGAGCGATGTGCTTCAGGCCATAGGCGCGTTCATAGTCGGCAAAAATCTGCTCAATCATCAGTTTGGTGCGCCCGTACGGATTAATCGGATTTTGCGGATGCTGCTCATCCATCGGGATATATTGCGGCTCGCCATAGGTTGCGCAAGTGCTGGAGAAGACAATCTTTTTAACTCCGTGCCGCAACATGGCATTAAGCAAGTTGGTTGTGCCGACTACATTATTGATATAGTATTTTTGCGGATCCGTTACGCTTTCTCCGACATAAGTGAAAGCCGCAAAATGCACAACCGCCTCAATCTTATGCGTATCAAACAGCTGCTGGAGCGAATATTTATCAGCCAAATCCGCGTGGACAAATTCTGCTCTGGGGTCGACAGCCTCGCGGTGTCCATAAATCAAATTATCCGCAACCAGACAGGAGTAACCGTTGTCCAACAAGTGTTTGACAGTGTGAGAGCCGATGTAGCCGGCTCCGCCGAATACTAAAATCATGCGACATCCTTTGTTTGGTGAGAGTTAACACTGCGGCCGAAAGTCTGGCCGATACCCTGATATCTAAAACCAAGTTCGGTTGCCAGTTCTCCATCCAGGAGGTTGCGGCAGTCGACAATATTTTTGTGGCGCATCAGCTGAGCCGCTTGCGTCAAATCAAGTTCCTTAAAATCTTTCCATTCGGTCAAGACAGCTAAAACATCAGCATCTTTGAGCGCGGAATACATATCGTCAGCATAAGCAATCTGGTTGCCAAGCAGGCGGCAGGCCGTGCCCATGGCCTTAGGATCGTAAGCGGTGATATCTGCTTTGTGTTCCAAAAGCGCGGCAATAATTTCCATCGCCGGCGATTCTCGGCAGTCATCGGTGCCGTTCTTAAATGCCAGTCCCAGAACCGCAATTTTAGGATTTTTGATATCGCTTGCAGCATTCAAAATTCGTGCGGCCATCTGTTTCTTGCGTTTTTTATTACCCTCAATAGCGGCGTTAATCAGTGTCAAATCAACGTCATTCTGCCGCCCCATATAGGCCATGGCCATAGTGTCCTTGGGAAAACAACTGCCGCCATAGCCGGGGCCGGGGTTCAGAAAACGGTTGCCGATGCGGCTGTCCAGCCCCATTCCTTTGGCAACTTCCAAAACATCGGCGCCGGTTTTTTCACAAAAATCCGCCATCTCGTTAATATAATGAATTTTAATCGCCAAAAAGGCATTAGAGGCATATTTTATGGTTTCGGAAGAGCGGCGTTTGACAAACAAAATATTGGTCTTGTCAGCAAAAGGTTTATAAAGTTCGCGAATAACGTTGGCTGCCTTTTCGGTGTTGGCACCCACAACAATCCGATCCGGATTAAAAAAGTCATGAATCGCAAAACCTTCGCGCAAAAATTCCGGTAGTGAAACAACATCAAATTTAGCAAAGGGATTTTTCTTGGCAATAAGCGCCTCAACATCATCTCCGGTGCCGACCGGAACCGTGGATTTTGTGGCCACAACCGTATATCCGGTGAGGCATTCGGCCAGTTCGGTAGCCGCAGCGTGAATATATTTCATGTCGGCTTCTTTTGTCACCGGGTGCGGCGGAGTTCCTACTGCAATCAACACAACATCGGCATCTGTGACTCCCTCCTTGGTAGAGGTAGTAAAGCGCAGGTTACCGGATTTAAGATTTTTTAAAAACAGTTCCTCAAGCCCATCTTCGTATAACGTGAGTTTGCCGGAATTAAGCGTTTCTATTTTAGAGTTATCATGGTCAATACAGACAACCTGATTGCCGAGTTCGGCCAAACCTACACCGGTGGGAAGCCCGACATACCCGGTACCTATAATTGCAACTTTCATAGTACAGTGCCTTTTGTTGTTTTGATTACAAAAAACATACTCAAATTTAGCCGGAGTGTCAATAAGGGTTATGATTGACTTGTGCAGAGGCTTGTTTTATATTGTCGACAAACAAATTTTTGCGAGGTTCGGATGAAAACAGGGCTGATACTTGAGGGCGGAGCCAAAAGGGGAATTTATACCGCCGGCGTGCTGGATATATTTTTGGAACACGGCATTAGGTTTGACGGCGTTATTGGAGTTTCGGCCGGGGCGATTCACGGCTGCTCTTATGTCTCGGAGCAAATCGGCCGCAGCATCCGTTATAATCTGAATTATGGTAATGATTACCGCTTTATGAGTTTTCGTTCTTGGCTGTTGAGCGGAAATGTGGTCGATACCAAATTTTGTTATCATGAACTGCCGGAAAAATTAGATGTTTTTGATTATAAAACTTTTGAAAAATCAAAAACTGCCTTTTATGTGACCTGTTCCAATGTCGAGACCGGAAAACCCGAATATATCCGCTGCTTGGATATGCTGGCAGAAATTGATTATTTGCGCGCTTCGGCATCTTTGCCGGTGGTTTCTAAGATGGTTAAAATCGGCGGCAAAAAATATTTGGACGGCGGTATTTGTGATAGTATTCCGCTGCGCGCTTTTATGAATATCGGCTATGACCGCAATGTGGTTGTCTGCACCCGTCCGCGGGGATACCGCAAGAAACCTTCCAAAATGTCCTGGCTGACCAAGTTGGTTTATCGTCAATATCCTGACTTTGTAAAAGCTGCAGAAAACCGGCATCTAATGTATAATCAAGAACTTGATGATATAGAACAGCTGGAAAAAGAAGGCAAAGTCTTAGTTATCCGTCCAAGTCAAACCATTAAAATCGGCAAGATGGAGCATAATCTGGATATCGTTCGGCAGATGTATGATTTAGGGCGTGCTGATGCCGAAGAGATCTGGCCGCAGGTGCAGCAGTTTTTGTCTGCCGAAAATTTTTAATCATAAAAACAACACGCAGCCCAATGAGGCTGCGTGAATGTTCCAAGGTGAATTATATCTAGCTCTTTTTAGCCGTGCGGCGTTTGGGTTTTGCCGCAATCTTGCTTTTGCGCTTGACTGTAGCGCGTTTAATCGTTTTGCCGGCCGGTTTGGCTAATCCTTTAATGACTTTTTCAATCTCTTGAGAGTCTTTTTTGTTCATGGCATACAGCGGAATCGAAAAGGCGCCAAACTCGCTGGAGGCGCAGATTTTCTGCATAAAGTTCATTCGGTAGTCGGTTAGTTTGCCGGGGTTAATCCGCAGGATTGACTTGCGGAACAATCCATGTCCCAAATAAACTTTGCGTACTGAGCGGATTTTTTCCCATTCCAAAGGGGCGTTGTGGTCGATTTTGATATCTTTTTCGGGAATAATCGCCAAAGGCAGCGGCACCGCAAAAACAAACAATGCTCCCAAGAAGGATAATACGCAGGTGCCGATGGCAAAAATATAAACTGCCGAATATTCGGGGAAAACCGTCAGCGTGAACAAAACGGCCAGAGTCAGCAATACTACATTAAACAGTACATACAGCCCTAATTTTTTGCGGCTATAATAAAATACGCGGATTTTATCATCCATGGCAACCTCCCGAGTGATTATCCTTAATATAACATATCAATCTGCCAAGCCTTAATTTGTCGTCGGCATAACAACAAGTAAAGTATATACTTTTTTAGCACGACAGGCAATTGGATATTTGGACTTTTTAACCCAAATATGTCATCAGTTGCGGATAGTGGCTGATAATCTGTTGCAATTGCCGATCATTTTGCCGGTCAGCAGTATTAACCATTGTCAAAGTTATTTCCGAGGTGAGTTTAAGCTCGCGTTCCGGATTAACATATATCAGGTTTTTGATTCTGCTTTCCACAATATTAATCGGGGTGCCGGCCAAAACCGCCATTGTCCAAAACCACAAGTCATCAGCATTAGGCGCTAATTTTTGAAACAGTTTAACATCAGATACATCGCGGTAGAGGCTGTGCGGCGGATAAAGCACGCCGCCGGCTCCGGTAAAAAAGTTCTGAAACGAGGCAATATCATGATTAATGCGGTGTTTCCATTTCTTATAAGGCAGAATGTGTCCGGCTTTGTCAAACTGTAGCTTGTGCCCGCGGTGGCATTGCACGGATTTAGGGTTGCGCAAATAACCGGCATACAGCAGCTCCAGCCAATTTATGGGATAAAAAATATCATCATCGGCCGTTACCAAAATATCTTTGGGATATTCTTTCAGCGCCGGAATTAATTTTTTGTAAGAGCGTAAATCATCACACCATTTAATGGTAAGGCCATTAGCTTTGAGTTTCAGTACTGTCTCGGGAATATCTTTTTCCCCATTGGGAAATTGTGAGGGAGCCAGCCACAAAACCACGGCATCGGGTTTCAGGCTTTGATTTAACAATGAATAAATAGTGAAATGAATGTCATACATTCGCTCCGGAAAAGATGTAAGGGTAACAATCAATCGGGGCGCGCGGCCGGAATTTACGGCAACTCCGTTACCCTGAAAAGCATCTATTGTTTTTTGCATAGACGGCTTGTCAATGTGCGGCAGATATTTGATTTTGCCGCGGCGGTATTTTTCTTCGGAGATTATGTGAAACAATCTGAGGGTTTTCAGCCAAAGTTTACCTAATTGCATAAAAAGTCTCCTTTATAAATTCATCCAAAGATTAAACAGATACAAGACAATCGCGGCATAAACGCCGGCAAAAATATCGTCAAGCATCACGCCAAAAGCATTGCGCACTTTGCGATCCGCCCAGCCTGCCGGTTGGGGTTTGGTAATGTCAAACAGCCGAAACAGCATAAATCCCAAAAGATACAGCAGCCAGGAGTCACCATCAAATTGCAGATTATCGGCAACCAGAGCAAAGCTCAACAGTTGTCCGGCAACTTCATCAATCACCACAAAAGATGGGTCATGCTTGCTGGTCTTAAGCACTTCATGTGTAGCAATTGTTCCGATAACAAAGACAGCGGCGGCAGCAATTAAAATGCCGGCCAACCCAAAATAGTAAGCCAACGCGGCAGCAAAGGGCAGGGTGACCAGAGATCCGACAGTGCCGGGGGCGGCGGGAGCGTATCCGGCGCCAAAGAAAGAGGCAATAAGATAAGCGATTTTTTTCTTCATAATTTTTCTCCGCCAAATAGTTAATTCAAGAGTCAGGTTAATATAGCCGCCTTATTTTGGCAAGCGCAAAATGCGGATTATTCCGCCGCGGAGTATCGGTTGTGGGGAAAAATGATATTTTTTAAAAAAAGTACTTGTGTAAAAATTTTTTTGTGTTAAAAGGATATTCCGTTATCGGATTGTAGTTCAGCCTGGTAGAACGCTTCGTTCGGG
>JBNMLW010000041.1:0-6878 GCA_050875025.1 Alphaproteobacteria bacterium | reverse complement strand
GATTCTTCATTGACAAAAGTATCAAACACCTCTACCCGACAAGCCGGATTGATGTCTTTGACCCTGACGGCGGCAACCTCGGTTTTGCAGTGACCGATGGTAGAATGAAGCGCTAAAATCTGACGATTTATATTGGTTTTATCAAATTTATCAAAATCCACAAGTTGCAAATGCCCTACTCCGGCACGAGCCAAGGCCTCCAGCGCATATCCGCCGACAGCGCCGAGCCCGACAACCATCACGGTTGCAGCCTGCAAGTTTTTTATACCTTCATCACCCAACAACATGCGAGTGCGCATAAATTGATCAGACATTGATAAACTCCAACGAATTTTTATAAATCTGCGCGGTCAGCTCCTCAACTTTTTGCCCACGCAACGCGGCAATTTTAGCCGTCAAAGCAGGAATATCAGACGGATTGCCCTGATAGGGGCCATCACTCTCCAGTAGTATCCGCTCCACCGGCAGCAGCGGCACCAGCTCGGCAAAACTTTTGCGACGCAAAGCTGAGGGCGCAAATGAAAAATAAGTGCCAAATTTTGCAGCGCGGCGCATAAGATTAACACTGCCGGAAAACGAATGCAGCACCGTTTTGGTGTGGGCAAAATCCGGCAAAAACTCCTGCAATTCCTGCTCCCCCTTAACGGCATGCACCAACAGCGGGCGGCGCAGTCTTGTTGCCAAATCAAGCTGAATACGAAATACTTGCTTTTGTAACTCAATATCCACCGGTTTTAGCTTATCTAATCCGCATTCGCCAACCAAAGCTGCCGGAAACTGCCGCAGCTTTGCCTCCAGCCGCTCTGCCCATCCATCGCTCGCAGAATTAAGATACCATGGATGCAGCCCAAAAGCCGGCAAGATTTTATGGGGATTTTCTTCAGAAAGCGCGGCGATTTTATCCCAATCACTCTCTTGAGCAGATACGCATACAAACTTGCAAACACCATATAAATTCGGAATTTGCGGTGCATTGTTTGACTTATAGTCTTGCAAGTGGATATGGGTATCAATAAACTGCATGATGATGCCTTGTGAACAAATATTTGAATAGGATTGTATGTAATTATGACTATTTTGACAAGACCAATTTTAGAAATAGATTTGCGGAATTTGCTGGCCAACTATCGATTGCTGGAAGAGATTGCGCCGCAGTCAACACCGGCGGCGGTTGTTAAAGATGATGCCTATGGTTTGGGTGCCCAAGTAATTGCAGAAACGCTCTATAATCAGGCCGGTTGTCGCAACTTTTTTGTGGCGCACGCAGTTGAGGGAGAACGAATTGCTCCAATGCTGCCGCAAGCCAAAATATTTGTGTTGCAAGGGATTGGCGCCGATAGTCTGGATATATTTAAGGCCGTGCCGCAACTAGTGCCGGTTATCAGTTGTCCGGATATGCTGGAATTTTGGAAAAAGAACCGTCTACCGGAGCGCAAACCGGTTATTCATATTGAAACCGGTCTAAACCGTTTGGGGTTCCGCGAGCATGAATTGAAAAAGCTGAGCGCTAAAGATATTGGTGAGTTTTCTATGGTAATGTCGCACTTGGCTTGCGGCGATGAAAAAGACCACTTTATGAATGCTCATCAGCTAGAAAACTTCAGTCGGCTGAAAGGCACATATTTTCCCAAGCTTCCGGCATCGCTTTCTGCCTCTGACGGCGTATTTTTGGGCGAGAATTTTCAGTGGGATATGGTGCGCCTCGGCGCGGCAATGTATGGCATCAACACTGCGCCATATCGCCAAAACCAGATGCAGAATGTGGTGCGGATTAAAGCACCGATTTTGCAAATTGAACCTTTAGCCAAAGGAGAATTTGTCGGATATTCCGCCACGTATCGCGCCAGCTCGGAACGCAAAATTGCCATTGCCTCTATCGGCTATGGCGATGGAGTGCCTCGTTCGCTCTCTAATGTTGGCAAAGTTTTTTGCAAAGTTAACGGCAAATTGCATGAATGCCGCATTATCGGACGGATGTCGATGGATAATCTGATTTTTGACGCTACCGATGCCGATGGTTTGCAGATCGGCGATATGATTTATCTGGCCGATGATTTCTATACTCTTGATGATGTGGCCAGAGATGCCGGCACAATATCGTATGAGATTATGTCGCGGGTTGGCAAAAATACCAGATATATCAGAAACTACCTGAAATGATAAAGGGCAGAAATTTCTTCTTGAAATCTCAATAAAAAAGCGGGGAAAATCCCCGCTTTTTGGTGTTGGTATCGGCTATCTGCCGCCGCGGCCGGTCAATACGGATACCGGAATGTTGTTAGTTTTCGGTTTGTCTGTATTGATAGCTTCGCGGAATGCCTTTTCAGCTTTTTGATACTGGCTGCTAAGGTTGCTCAGGCGAGCTTCCGGAGCCTCTTTAACCTCAGAACCATCAAGGTTGGTTACGCTGTACACAATATCGCGGTTCTCGTTAACACTGATGTTAACAATGCCGTCGGCGGTGTACATTTTGTATGTATCGCCATCAACCTTAACCAGGGTATCGGGCTCGGCACCGGCCTTTTGGGCGGCAGCAGCAACAGCCTCTGCAGTTGCCGGTTGATATGCCGCCGGAGCTTCCGGTTCTGTTACAACCGCGGACAAAGCTTTGAGATTGATTTTATCCGGGGCATAGCCGCTGTCTTCAGGATATACAATCATAACCTCGCCATTCAAGGATACTTTGCTGTCTGCAGGCAGCGGGTTGCCGTCAGCATCAACAAAATTGAATACCATTTTGTTATCTTCAGTCAGCTTGAAACCGTCAATTCTGATTTCATCCAAAACCTTTTCGGCGCCATTGGCATCAGTTACGGTGGCGTTTCCGCTGATATAGATAGAGGCATTTTCATCAATCGGATGGCGGCCATGAACGAATGAGGTTTCCCAAGAAACAGTGGCCGGTTCGGTCGGCGCGGGAACTGAGGCCTCAGGGAAAGTGAACTCACTCTTGCCATAGAAGTCTGCAACGGTCGGCTCAGGAACTTCTGCCAGCTCCGGAGCAGGCTCATTTTCAACCACCTTAACCTGCGGAATTGGATCAGGTTCTTTTGTGACAATACGAGCCTTAGCAGCGGCAACTCTTTCACCCATTCTCCAATGGTTGGTATGGCCTTCGCCGCAATCTTTGGCCGGGTCTGCCTTAATCATTACACTTGCAGTGCGCATCTCAGCGCCGGCACCATGGTAATCGCCTTTGCTGTCGATCACATCCAAAGCGCCTTTGGCGGCCTTGAACTCTTCTGCAGTCAGCTTATCGCCGCAGTTCAACAGTTTGTTCAGGGCAGTCATCTCTTTTTCGTAGTGATAACGGACAGCGCCCTGAATTGATACGCCTTGGGAATTTGCACGGTCTGTCCAAGCATCCAAACGCTGATATTTGAACAATACCTGCTCTTTGGTCATGCCGTCAAAGTGCTCCATTACACCCTCGCCTTCCAAATTGGTATACATCCGATCCAAATCTTCCGGCGTATAAAGCTTTTTCAACAGGCTGTATTGCGCAGAGGTAATTCCCATATCTTTGGAATAAGTGTCAGGGAAAGCATAGGTTTCTTTGATGCCTGATGCGATGTCTGCATTGCCATCATCATGTTGGGCACTAACTTCAGCGCTGTCTTTGGGTGTTTCAACAACTGTAGTGTCTGCCTGAGCATTGGTCTCAATGGTATCCTGCGGAGCAACTACGGTTGCGGTATCTTGCGGGGCAGCAACAGTCGCTGTATCTTGAGGAGCGGCTACGGTTGCGGTATCTTGCGGAGTTGCTACGGTTGCAGTATCAGTCGGCGCAACACCGGCAGAATCTTTAGGCATGCCCGGAGTCCACAATTTTTGCTGCGGATCCCAAGTTTCGGCAGGATTTTTGGCCTTATCATTCAAAACGGTGTTAACGGCATCTTCCGCATGGTTGGCGCCCAATCTGCTGATGGAGAAATAAGCACCCGCAGCGGAGATAGCGGCGCCGATACCAAAGGAGATACGAGCAGATTTAAGTTTGCTGCGGTTTTCTGCAGTCGGGGCTTTCTTGTAATCTTTTTTGGCAAAGATTAAAGAGGTGGTCTGAGCCGAGAGCGATGAAGCGGAGCGAGCCAGACCGGCAGCCAACTTGGCAGTTACGCCGTTCAGCCCCATTGAAAATCCGGCCGCGCCTAACCCGGCGCCAACAACGCCGCCGACAATACCCCAAGCACCCTGGACTTTGTAATTGCGGTCATTTTTCTTGACATTCCAGGCGGATTTAATGGAATCCCAGAATTTTAATTTTTCACCTTTCTGTTTGGCGGCATCGCGCTGTTTTTGAGCCTCGGCAACTACCGGCCATACCCATTTGCCGGCGGCGGAATATACGGCATAAGCGCCAACGGCGGCATAAACAGCCGGACCACCGGCCAAAGTGGCGCCCCACATTCCGGCTGTGGCGATCGTATTGCCAATATGCTGCCATTTGTTTTCTTTAATATTCTGGGCAACCGCACGGGCAATATTGTAGCGTTTGCCCCACAAAGCAGCCGCTTTGCTACGGAAGTTTTTGAGTTTTTGACCTAAAGCGGTGCTGCCCTTGCCAAGCTTGGTTTCCAAAATGTTTTTGAAATTGCTGACTTCAACTTCAGTATCAGCAGCAGCGGCAACAATATCTTTTACTTTAACAGAAAGCTTTTGCCCGCCCTGAACCAAATTAGCAATAAATTCTTGAGCAGCTTTGGAACGACGCTCCAAGTATTCTTTAAACTTATTTTCATCTTGCTGCTCTTCTGCCGTAGCCGGTTCAAAAGAAGAGGCGGCGCCGGCTTGTCCGATTTTGGCAAAGAACAAATCTTTGACTTTTTCGGTCAGCTGCTCGCGCTGGCTCTTTTTGGATGACATCAGGTAATTGATATCGCCGACATTCTCTTTATGAGCTTCAAGTTTAGCAGCTTCAAACAACATAGCGAGGTTTTCGCGCTTTTTGTCCTCAGGCAAAACCGAACCATCGTCTTCGGTAATCTCTAAATTATCCAAAGCTCCGGCAAAATCAGCAAATTCATCAGCTACATTGCCTTCTTCATCATAAAGGTTAATGTTGCTCAGGTGTTCGCCCAAAGTGGTATCATTTTTGCGCAGAACCTCGGTATCTTGATCCAGGCCGTTTTCTTCTTCATAACTTGCCTGAACTTCATCAAGCTTTTGCTCTACCGCGGCTTTTTTGTCCTCATCTTCAAGGTTGGCAGCCAAACGGCGGGCAGCCTCAAGTTCAAAGATATCAACGGTTTCTTTGCCGGCGACAACATCATCAAGTTTGGCCTCGGCTTTGGTATTGATAACCTCAGCAGCGGAATTAATCTCCTCTGTTTCCGGAACAACGCGGAACAAAGCCTGAATGTTGTCCAGCATGGCAATAGTGTATTTTTCTTCAGGATTTTTAACAACCTGTTCGGCTACCTTTTGAGCAACCTCATTGGTTTCTTTTTCCATGTTATCGGCATATTCGGTGCCGGCAAAGATACCCTGCAGAGTTTCATAGTCATTAAAATTAGGATTATCAGTGCCGATTTCTTCGCTGTAAGAGTGATAGAATTTGTCCAATAAATCCTTTTGGGTAGCATCGCCGCGCAACAGGTTTACGGCCTCCAGCAGCTCCTCTTTATCATAATTAACGTAGGATTCAGAGCTCAATATATGTTGAGCTTCTGCTACAGTCATTGTCTTGGTGGAATTGATATCTTGTGCCATGGTTGGCCCTCATACAGATTTGATTAACTTACTAAATTGACTAGAATATATCACAAAATTCCAGCCTCTTCAATAGTTTTTTGTCTAGTTTTGGTGATTTTTTGTAAAAAATTCAAAACCAGAGCGGATTCTTTGGGTTAATTATAGCAAAGATTATTTAAAAAAGCACTAAAAACCGGCAAAATCGCCGGTTTTCAGTGCTTTTGGGATTCCCTGAGCCAGTTAGGCTACTTTGGCGTCATAAACAACAGCCGCGCCTTCAATATCGGCAGAAACGCCGGATTGACAGCTGTTTTCGACCTTGACCGCCAAAACCTGCTCGGCAATATAGGCCTTATTCTCTTCCAGAGCCTGAGCCAGCTCAGCGCTCTCGGTCTGCCAGCAAAGCTCTATCCGATCAGAGATATTAAAGTCTTTGTCCTTGCGCAGGGTCTGAATCAGGCGGACAAAATCGCGCGCCATCCCCTCGCGTTTGAGGGCATCGGTAACATGAGTATCAAGAGTTATCACTGCTTTGTTATCTGCAAAAGACTTGCCGGCGACGCCGTCTTTCATCTCCAGGCGAACCTCAAACAAATCCGGCGTCAAATCTTTGCCGCCGATATGCAGAGTGCCATCGGCACTAAGCTCCCATTGCCCCTGTTTGTAGGCGGCCATTACCGCGCCCATCTCTTTGCCCAAGGCTTTGCCCAAGAGCGGAGTATAGAGATAAATCTTCTTCTCGGCATAGGCGCTGAGATTATCATCAAACTTGACCTCTTTGACATTGAGTTCATCTTTGACAATCTCCTGATAAGCCGGCGAGAGTTTGCGGCCGATAATGGTCAGGCTGGCAAGCGGCAGACGGTTGCGCAAGTTTTTCTCCTCGCGAATGAATTTGCCGGCAGAGCAGAGCTCCTGCACCATATCCATCTCTTCTACCAAACCGGCATCAAACTTAACCTGCTCCAAAAGCGGATAATCAGCCAAATGGACGGACTCTTCGCCGGTCAGGGTCTTGTAGACATGTTCCGAAATAAACGGCATCAGCGGAGCAATAATTTTGCTCAAGTTTACCAAAACCGTGTAAAGCACATCAAAGGCCTGAGCATCGCCTTCCCAGAAACGGTCGCGGCTGCGGCGGATGTACCAGTTGTTGAGGATTTCCATAAAGGAAGCAACCTCATTAG
>JBNMLW010000040.1:0-6985 GCA_050875025.1 Alphaproteobacteria bacterium | reverse complement strand
CCCCACAGCAGCAGACAGGAAAATGCCGATGCCCAAGCATAGTGTCCGGCGGCAGAGCGGACTTTATCTTCATCCCAATGCTGCATAATCAGAATATATGTCAGCAGGCACAAAAGCGGAACCAGCACCGCCGGCAGCAAAAAGTTTTGGGCAGAAAGCAGCAGGCCAAACAGCAGCAAGCTCACTATTCCTATCAGATAGAACCGAAAAGAAGAGCGGCTTTTGTTCAAAAACCATTTGGAAGACAAATAAAACCAAACCAGCCCGGCAAGATATATCAACACCTTAAACATGGTGGTATAGCGGCTGTTTTGCCACAAGTCCGGCCAGACGCTCTTGTTGTAAAAAACAATTGTCAAAACCATTGCCGCCGCCAAAAAGAATTTGCTCAACGTGAAAAAGGTTTTGGCGGTTTTGCTCTCGCGCCAAATATTGACGGCCCAAGCGATCGGGACAAAACTCAACAATAAAAGCTCAGGAGATAAAATAAGCCAATTTTGCAGCATCTGCGCTCCTATTCGTTAATTACAAACCATAGCGGTTTAACAAAAGACATTATCAAAATGAATATGATAAACAACATAAAACAAAACCAGCGGAAAGATATATCATCATCTTTGCCAAGCCGGCAACTGTTGTCATCGCTCTTGAGGCGGAACAATTCCTGCAGCAGCGTCATTCCGGCCAAAACCATGGCGAACACCAGCAATATGCCGAGTTTAATGTTGGCACCGAGCAATTTGGAAAGAATCAGAAAGTTATTGACAAACACGGCGGAAACCGGCAAACCGACCGCGGCCAAAATCATAAACGAATAAGCAAACGAGAGCCGTTTGGCGCGGCACAAAAAGCCGTTGGAAGAGCTGTCTTCCGCCTGCTCTTTGTGCAAAATATAGCCGGATAAAACCTCCAGCGCCGAAACGATGATAATAAACCCGAACAAGGAATAGCCGATGTTATATACAATCACGGCATCATTGGTGAATATCCCCAACAGATACATAATGTAATATACCGTAATGTAAGAAAAAATTTTGTATTGGGGATCTTTGTTGATAAGGCCTATCAACCCGATAAAGACCATGGTGATGACGCCAATGATGTTTATCCAGACAATATAATCGTCTATGCCTCCGGCAAAATGCGGCGGCAAAAAGCGGATAAAACCATATAAGGCCGTAAGCGGCATAAGCGCGGTAACAATAAAGGCCAACGGATTGCGGATGCCGGAGTTGACCGAGGATATCCAGTAATGAAACGGCCAAATCGGGATTCGGGACAAAAATGACAAGCAAACCGCGCCCCAAACATAAAGCCCGATACCACCTTTGAGCGGCAGGCGGCTGACCTGTTTGAGGGTAATACTGCCAAAATTGCGATAGATAAGCATGGTGGCGCTGAACAAAATCAGCGCGCCGATAAAGTTATACAAAAAGAAACGATAATTAAGCTCTTGTTTTTTTATCTCGCCAAACATGCCGATAATCATAAACAAAGGAATCAGCATAGCCTCAAAAAAGATATAGAAAGAAAAGATATCCGCGGCCACAAACAAACCGGTGGACATGCTCAAAAACAGCAATGTGAAAACCATCAGCGATTTTTGACGGTGAGCATTGCCGCGCACGCCGGAAAGCCCCACCAAGACGGCTAAATGCACCGCCAGAATCAGCAACAGCGATAAGGTATCAACGCCAAGCACAATATTGATATCCGGCGTGGAAAGCCAATTAAACTCCTCAATCAGCTGCAGTTTGCGGCTGTTTTCATTAAGAAGCATAAACACACGCCAAATCAGCGTCAGGTTGGCAATAATCGTAAAAATACAAACATTAAACGAGTTGCGGCCGCGGGTATTATCATCTTCCTTGGCAGTCAGAACAAACAGCATGCCGAAGAAAGGCATGGCAACAATCAAAGACAATAAAGCAAACGGGCTATTCATAAATATATACCCCTATGTTAGCGGCCAACAGCAGCAAACCGGCCAGCAGCCACAAAACCAGGCTCAGCAATTTGTCGGACTGAGCTTTTTCCAAAACGGCGGCTGTTGTTTCCATGACGGCGGACACACTGCCGATAACCCGCCGCTCGATGACCACAAAATCTACCGCCAGCCACAGTACGCGCCCCAACAGATGCAGCGGCGCGACAATAAGCAGGCGGTACAGCTCCGTCAGCCAGTCTTTATCCTGAACAAACTCGCTATCGGCAAACAGATTGCCGAATTTTTGCGGCCAAACAAGCCAAAGCAGCATAAATGCCGCCAGAAATGTAAACAAGTCAGGCCGGCTGCACTCCGGACGCTGCCAAGCCAGCCAGCCGAAAGCAGCCAGAATCGGCAGGCAAAAACGCCAGCCGGCGTTGCGCAGCAAAGCGCATACTTTGTCATCGGCATAACACTTGCCCAAATAGATACAATGCAGATTAGCAGCCAGCCCCGCCAATGAAGCGCCCAAATAAGCATAAAACGGCCAGCCGCGTCCCAAAGACAGAACAACAACGGAAAAAACGGCCGCCGCACCCAGCGACAAAAGCAAATTATATTTAGCTGGCTTAGCAAATCCGCCCATTTGCGAAACATAAATCTCATCAGAGGCAGAGATTGAGGCCAACATCAGGCTCCAATCCGCCAGCAGCACCCATGGTAGCAATGGAATAACTATTGCGCCTAATGCTGAGGTATCCTTGTGGAGCAGGAAAAGCGAAAAGGCAAAAAACAACATATTGAAATAAAGAATTTTTGACTTGAGATTATCCTGCCAAAGCATTCCGCCAAGACTGCACAGCAGGCTTAGGGAGAGAATCGCATAGAGCAAAGGTTCGCTGCAGTTGGAAGCGGCAGTAAGCGGCGCAGTTTTGACATAGAGCAGCAGTCCGGACATGGGGGCTCCCAACAGCGAGGCGGCAAACAAGCGATTGAAATCCAGATTCTGCAAATCGGAAAACTGATTTTGAAACAAAAACATTCCGCATTTGATAAAGATGCCTACCCACAAAAGCACGGCAACCAAGTCCCGATGCCAGCCCAAAGAGGCATACTTGCCGACAGATTCCAGACTGACGGTGCCGGTTTTGGCATAGACAACCGCCAAAGCGGTAAAAACCGCCATCTCGGCAGTAAAATTATAAAAAATAAACTTATTTCGCGCCTCATTATCATTAATCAAATAAAAGCACAAAATAGAAAAACAGCAGGATCCGGCCATAAGCTGCATAAAATCCTGCGCCGATATCATAAGCATGAACGCCGCCAGCATCAGCATAGAGATATTGCCGGCAGTGAGCGGATGTTCCTCTTTAGCATAAACAAGATTTAGGTATAGCAGAGCCAGCCAAACCGGTAGCAAAAAGTTCAGACTCTGCAGCAGAATCGGAGACGGAGCAATAATAAAACTGGCGCTGAACCCTTTGTAGGAGAGCCAGCGGTAAGTTTGAGGGAAATCGGCCAACAGAGGAATCTGCGCCCAAAACAAAAAAGCCAACGCGCCAAACAGCCCAAGCATAAGCAAAGGCCATATCCGGCGGCGTTTGCGGCTGACGCACAAAAACAAAGCCCCGATAAGCAATATTCCCCAAAAAAGTTGCAATACCATACAGAAAACCTCGGTTTATTACTGTTGCCAATATAACAAAAAATAAGGGCTTTTAAAGCCCTTATTGACTGTTTGAAAGACAAGGTGTGTATAAATCAGCTCAGCACAGCCTTAAGATCGCGGACAATGCGCACCGGCACAACATATTCGCGGGCAACTTCGTCACCGTCTATCTCGGCAACCAAGACCTCATCAACCGACTTTAAGGGGGTGCGGGCATCGGCATTAATACCGCCCAAGAATACTGAGCTTTCACGGCTGCGATACAGCAAGGCAGTCTCTCCGCCGTCATAAACAAAGCGCGGATTTTCCGGACCGCCGCGACGCTGTTTTATCATAACCAAAATCTCGCCGGCGGCATTTTGCAAGATATCATAAGTACCTTCTGTACTCTCCGGGGTATTAATATCTTTATTCATAACAACCTCTTGAATATTTAAAATCGTTCCATTTGCCTGAGAGGGTAGCATATAATTCTTAACAAATATACTACAAATTTTATTTTTTTAACTTTTTTTATTTTTTTAGTTGACTTAGTTTTTTTTATCTTCTATACATAGCCTCGTTGTTGATTGGGTGCGTAGCTCAGTTGGTAGAGCATTTGACTTTTAATCAAAGGGTCCCGGGTTCGAATCCCGGCGCGCTCACCACTCAAAGAAAAGGCTGTCTTCGGACGGCCTTTTTATTTTGCCTTTTTCGCGATATTTTCCCGCTGATTTGACAAAAAGATTGATTTTTGGGCAAAATTACGTTACACTGTAGCGCAAGAAAGGACAAAATCCGTATGATTGAATATTTTAAAAGAAAATTTTCGCGACTGGAAAATACCATAAAGATAGACTCTTATCCCCAATATTATGAGGAGAACAACCTCCTGATAAGAGAAGACAAAGACGGAACCCGCCATATCATAAAACTTGATGAGAATCATCAGGAAGTCGTTGTGGGAGAGTATCATGGCCAATAAACCTTGGATTGTGATGATTGCCGGCCCCAACGGCGCGGGAAAATCAACCTTTTATGAACAAGTGCTGAAACACGACCCTTTCTTCAAAAACGCCGAATTTGTAAATTTGGATAATATGGCCAAGGAAATGGCCGGAGAAGGACATGACCCCAACGAATATATGTTGCAGGCGGGCAAAGCTATCAGCAATCATTTGGCGGCAAACCTGAAAAAGAAAAAGAGTTTTATTTATGAAACCACCGCCTCCGGCGTGACGCATATTAAGTTGTTGGAAGAAGCCAGAAAACAAGGTTTTAAGGTAAACACAATCCTTATCGGCCTCTCCAGCGCCGAACTGAGCTATCTGCGCGTTAAACAACGCGTGAATGAGGGCGGGCACGATGTGCCGCTGAAAGATATTAACCGGCGCTACCCCCAAATTATCAAAAACTTTCCGGAGCTGCTCAAGGTAAGCGATGTTTCGGCAGTATTTGATAACTCCGGCAAACAACCGTTTAAGCTGATTTTTCTGATGGATGAGAGCCGGTTTTGGATTTTTCATAATTATCCCAATTGGCTAAGCAAGTCACTGAAGGACAGAAAAACCAGCAAAGAACTTATCCATATTACCGGCAAAGAGATGAGAGCGCTGCCCAAAGAAAAGTCCACCCAAATCATTACCAATATTTTTCAGCAATTGTGCAAAAGCAACAATCGCTAAGTTCAGACTTTGCGCCATTTAATGAATAACAAAAGCGGCCTTTGTTAGTTGTTTCCTATTGTATCCGGCGGAAAAATTCGCTATAACTCAGACAATAAGAACTGACGAAAGGGCTTGCGGTTATGATGACTTTGGATAAATTAAGCGTGGGAATGAGCGCAACTTTGCGTGCGGTTAACGGCGACGATGCCGCTCTGCGCCGCCATCTGTTGGAAATGGGGCTGACTCCGGAAACCGACGTAACACTGATTAAAACCGCCCCGTTCGGCGACCCGATGGAACTGATGGTGCGCGGCTATGTGCTGACTTTGCGGAAATCTGATGCCCGACAGATTGAAATTGACAATGTCCGCAAAATAGAATCCTATCCGGCAAACTTAAAAGCTCTGCCGCAGCAAATTATAACCCGCAAGGGCGAAAAAAATAATCTTGCCCTCACCTCTTGCGGAGAGGTTATTCCGGAAGATGAGACTATCCGCTTTGCTCTGGTCGGCAACCAAAACTGCGGCAAAACCACGCTCTTTAACCAGCTGACCGGCTCAAACCAACATGTTGGCAACTTTCCGGGAGTTACGGTTGACCGCACCGACGGCATTATTCGCGGATACCCCAACACCATTGTTACCGATTTGCCGGGGATTTATTCGCTCTCGCCGTATTCGCAAGAAGAGATGATTACCCGCGACTTTTTGCTCAAAGAAAAACCCGAAGCCATAATCAATATTGTTGACGCCTCTAACATTGAACGCAACCTGTTTTTGACGCTGCAACTGCTGGATTTGCGGATTCCGATGGTGGTGGCGCTGAATATGATGGATGAAATCAAAGTCAACGGCGCCTCTATTGACATCAACCGCCTGGAACAGACCTTGGGAGTGCCGGTTATTCCGATTTCGGCAATCAAAAATGAAGGCGTGCAGGAGTTAATTGAACATGCCGTAAATGTTGCCCGCTATCGCGAAGTTCCCGACAAAGTGGATTTCTGCCTGTGCGGCGGCAAAGAAGAAGGTGCCGTACACCGTTGTATTCACTCAATTTGCCACCTGCTTGAAGATGATGCGCAAAAAGCCCGTATTCCGGTGCGTTTTGCCGCATCTAAACTGACAGAAGGCGATGCTCCGATAATGCAAAGCCTGAAGCTCAGCAAAGATAAATCCGAACTTTTGGAACAAATTATCCGCCAAATGGAAGAAGAACGCGCCCTTGACCGCGAGGCGGCCATGGCCGATATGCGCTTTGCCTTTATTGAAAATTTGTGCCGCGAATGCGTGTTTAAACCGGCGCAAAGCAAAGAACGCCGCCGCAGCGAGCTGTTGGATAAGGTACTGACCGGCAAATTCACGGCTATTCCGCTATTTGTGGCGCTGATGGCGCTTATCTTCTATCTCTCATTCGGGCCTTTTGGCACTTATCTATCTGATATGGTTGAAGATTTGATTGCCATGCTAAGTGATGCAACTGCCAAAGGACTGGAATCCTACGGTATGAATCCGGTAGTAAATTCATTTATTATTGACGGCGTGTTTGCCGGCGTGGGCAGCGTTATCAGCTTTTTGCCGATTATCATTATCTTGTTCTTCTTCCTCTCGATGCTGGAAGACAGCGGATATATGGCGCGCGTGGCGTTTGTGATGGACAAGCTGCTGCGCCGCGTGGGTTTGTCCGGCCGCAGTTTTGTGCCCATGCTTATCGGGTTCGGCTGCTCGGTACCAGCAATTATGG
>JBNMLW010000039.1:0-7053 GCA_050875025.1 Alphaproteobacteria bacterium | reverse complement strand
ATACCGGAGAGCGCGGATTTTTTGTCGGCCGGCAGAGAATAAGCGCTTTCTTCCAGCGGCGGACGGATGCTGCGAGGGCGGATTTCTTTGTAGGAACGTTTCTTTTTGACAACTTTAACACTGGCTTTGTCAGCAATCTTTTTAACCTGGCTGCCAAAGATTTTTTTGACGATTGCCAGCGGAAGTTCCATAATGTCGGCAATGATTTTGCCCCAGCGAATCATGCTTAGAGCTGTCCAGCCGGTGAGCCAAACCGGAATAAATGTGAGGATAATGAGGACAAAAGCCCATTCTTTGGGGTCATCAATAACCCAGCCGGAGAGCCACAAGTGCCATGCGTACAGCCAATGGTCAAGACGCAAAATATCAAAATGCCAGTTGGTGAGCATAATAACGCGTATGCCTTCCAGAAACAAAATGCTCCAGAAGAGCCCGACAAAGGCAATGCGCATTAATATCAGCAATGGTTTCAAAAGGTGTTATCTCCAAATATTCGGCGTTTTGGCGTATTGTACCATAAAATTAGTTAACAACTGTTTAGCCTTTTTTATTGATTTCTCCAATCTTTTTTAAGACTTCGGAGCGGATGTTTCCGACTTCTTGAGCTTGAGCAGGCTTAATGGATTCGAGCTGTTCTTTGATCTCTTCAATCATTTTTTGACTGGATTTGAGGTTGCGCAGCACAACGCGTGAAGAATCATGCCCATATTTATTGATAATGTGGCGGTTATAAGCAATAATCGGATAAACCAGCAGCTCAATATAGTTCACTCTGAGCAGCAGGTGCCAGCCGATAATCCAAACAATAGGTATGGAAAACAACATAAGCAAAAACAGATAATCCTGTCTGGTGTTGATTATGCCGCCGGCATTCCAGAAACGGGACACTGTCTGCCAACTGTGCGCGGACATAAAATTAAAACTCCATAATTCATACATTGCATAATTGGCGGCAAACAGGAAGACATAAGTCCAGACAAGACCAACCAGAGCAAAGCGGATTATCTTAAATATCTTTTTCATTAGCGGCCACCATCGCGGATTTGCCGTTGCTGTGGGGTGATTGTCTGCTGTTGGCCGGTTTGTTTTTTGCCGGCTATGCGGTCTCTGGTTTCTTGAACTTTGTTCCTGCGGGTGTCATTCTCTTCTTTTTGAGCTGACAGGAATTGCAAATTTTGTTCTGCAGCGGCAAATTGCTTGTTGAGATCAGCGCTGCTTTGATTGGATTGATAAGCTTCTTCACGCATGGTTTGGAGATTGTTGCTGTTAACTTTTTCACGATTAAGATTGTTTAGTTCATTGAGGTATTTATTTTCAGGAACTTTGCCTTTTTCATCATAATTACCTTTGTCAATGTTTTCTTTTGATTGTTCAGCAGCCTTAAAACTGTAGTCAAGCAACCCTTTTACGCTTTTGAATTTGTCGCTGGTTCCGCGTTGGATTTTGATGTATTCGGCCAAGAAAACCTTTTGGGCGTTTAATCTTGCCAGCGCAGCGTCTTCTTCAGACGGAACTTTGCCTTGAGCTCTCTGGTGGAGCAGGGTGGCAGTACTCATGTTTATGGCAAAAGCTTTTTCCGGAGCATCCAAAAGCAGGTTATCTCTGGCGGTTTCGGCAAAGCCTTCTTTAGCTTCTTGCAGTTTTTGGTTATATTCGGTCTTATCGATTTTGTTTTCGCTAAGCCCTTTATCCAGCAGCTCTTTATATTTATAGGTGCGCAAAATGAAATTTTGCATCTGGTTTGAGCCGATAGGAATATAAGTTTGGGTTTCTGCATCATGCCAGTAGCGGCTTTGGACAGCTTCTTTCCGGCCGGTTGCAAGATCTGTGCTAAGGTAAACTTTGTCGGTTTCATTAATATCGGTGGTAAAGTTGCCTTTGAATACTTCATCAGCCAAACGCTCAAATTTGGATAAATCGGCTTTGCCGTTGAGGCCGCCAATCAAGTCAACAACCTCTTTCATGGAGGCATTGTGGTCGGAGATTACGTTGTTGCCGTATTTTGTTGTTTCGTCCTTGGCCTCAAAATCATATTTGAATTGGTATTTTCCGGCATCGCGCATAGCTTCTTTGATGTTTTTGAAAGCTTTATTACATGTTGCAACAACACCATCAACAGCAGGGTCAACAGCATGGTCTTTGACCCCGTGATAAGCCCAGCTGGAAGCTTTATAGAGCCCCATGCCGACGTATCCGGAGGTTTTTTTGCCAACCCAGGCGGCAGAAGCCAAAACAACGTCTTTCATCAAAAAGTCAATAAAATCGCCTTGTTGAATATCAAATTTATCATCATCGACCGCGGGGTCGTCATAGTCATCATCACGGCGCTCAATCGACGGAGCTTCTTTGTTTTGTTTGCCCTTAAGCTTAGTAACTCCGTCATTGGCAGAATTTTGCGCATTAACAATCAGCTCTTGAAGGTCTTTATTGCCGTTTTCTTCGGCATATTTTTTGAGTTCATCAACTTCAATGTCAGAGGCTTCGCCTTTTTGAATTTTTTTGGTAAGCTCATCAACCCGCACATCGCTGACAGAATCCTGTTTGGGTGTTTGCTTGGTTTCTGTTTTGATTTCTTCAGTGCGGACAGCAGGCTCAGCAGAAGAACCGCGCTGGGAACCTGATGAGGCCGCCGGTTGACGGCCTTGCAAAGTTGAAGCACTGTTTGCCATAGCACCGGTTTTGGCAGCAGAAGTGTTGCTGTTTACTTGATTTCTTTTTACAGGAGAGGCGCCGCCATTTTTGTTTTCGTTAAGAACAGTGTTTACACCTGTACGGATTTGTGCGCTTGCCGTTGTTTGTGCCATTGTTTTGCTCCCTTAAATGAGGCGATATTACTTATATCATAACATATTTTTGAGTTTTGTCTATATTTTTGTATAAGACAAAACCTCTTAAACTTTTAGGTTTTTCAAAAAGTTGCCAATCTCTTTATTAACGCGGATTCCGTCTTCCGGTTTGGCTTTTATCATACCGAAAAAGCGCGGGGGAATCTTGTCGACCTGAATTGGGGCATAGGTTGCGGGGTTAGATTCCAAAATCTTTTGCGCGCCCTCGGGATCTTTGCGGGCAGTTTTGAAAAAGTTATTAACCAATCTCTCGGCATCAATGGGAAAATGCTGAGATTTAATCGCCTCGATATATTTTTGGATTCTTTCTTTGCGGCGCTGGTGTTCTTCATAGATTTCTTTTTCAATGCGGCGTTTTTGAGCTTTGGCTTTGCGCGTATTATAAGCAATCTCGCAGCCGTCAACTTCAATCAAAACTTCTACATAAGAGATTATGGCGTTTTGCAAGTCTTCATCAGAGGTTTTTTCGGCAAAATTGAGCAATTGTTCATCGCTCGGATTCTCAGGCAAAGAAGACAAACGCACCGGCTGAGCCTGCACCAGCAGGCTCCAGGAATCAAAGATATCTTGGTTCAGATCCTGAGTGCGGTTGGGGCGGTAGCGCGGATATATATGCATGGCGGTAAATTTGAAATCGGGAAATGCTATTCCGGCAGTATTGGCAACGTTAATAACGGCAGATTTAAACCGGTGGTAAGCATCATACAATCGGCGCTCTTCAGGATAGAGGTTTTGGATGGTTTCAGCCTCTTCTCCCGGATAGGCGGGGAGCGGCTTGCTGGCAGACTGCAGCTCTTTTACCTCTTCAATGCTGTCTTCAGTATCGGCCAGCTGTTTGGCAATAAAGTCATCTAAGAGAGAGTCAAAATCATCTTGATTGTCGGCCATGTCGGTGCTCCTTATTGCAGGGTAATGGTTGCCGGTTTGCTTTGCGGTTCGGTTTGATTAATGACGATAATCCGGTCCGGCTGTCCGCCGTATTTTACCAGCAGATAAAGTTTTCCGTCTTTAACCGTAAATTTTTCTATGCTGCTGCCTTCAGGTTGATGCAGCGCTAAGTTGGACGGCTGCGGAGCCGGCGCCGAAACCTTTCTGTAAATGCTGCCAAGAGCCGTCAAGGTGCCGAATACCAGCAAAAAAGTCAGTACGGCGACAATGGTTTTGATTAATTTGAGCTTGTCCACGGTTAATCTTCCTTGCAAGTTTGAATTTTGCCTTTATTATAACCCGTATTCTGTTGTTTATTCAAGGTTATAAAATGTCTGATACCGTAATTTATACCACACCAATGGTTAATAAAGAATATAAAGGCAAGCGAATCGACAAGTTTTTGAGCGAGTGCTTTCCGGATATTTCTCGCGCTCAGGCACAGCGGTTGATTGCCATGGGCAACGTGACTTCAGATGACGCGACAATCGGCGATAACTCTTTTAAGGTAAAAGAAGGCGAGATTTATCAGGTAGAGATTCCTCCGGCAGCTGAGGCAGAACCTCAGCCGCAGGATATTCCGCTGGACGTGGTTTATGAAGACGAGGATATTATTGTAGTGAATAAACAGGCGGGAATGACTGTTCATCCGGCGCCTGGGGCTCCTGACAAAACGCTGGTTAATGCCCTGTTGTTTCATTGTAAAGATTTATCCGGAATCGGCGGGGTAAAAAGGCCGGGGATTGTGCATCGTATTGATAAAGATACTTCAGGGCTTTTGGTGGCGGCAAAAAATGATGCGGCGCATCAGAATTTGTGCGCGCAGTTTGCCGAACATTCGATTGAAAGAACTTATTATGCCGTAGTTTTTGGGTTGCCGACACCGCCGCAGGGAATTGTTGATGCGGATATCGGGCGCAGCCCTTATGACCGCAAAAAAATGGCAGTCGTGCAAAAAAACGGCAAACATGCAGTGACACACTATCAAGCTATTGAAACATTTAAAGCGGCGGCTTCGCTGGTTAAGTGCAATTTGGAAACCGGGCGCACTCACCAAATAAGGGTGCACATGGCAAAATTAGGCTGTAATTTGGTTGGCGATCAGCTGTATGTGAAATCTAAAAAGATAACAGACAAAAGTATAGATGCTGCCAGGCGAGACTATATTAATAATTTTCCCAGACAGGCGCTGCATGCCAAGAGCTTGGGCTTTGTTCATCCCAAGAGTGGTGAGTTTATGGCTTTTGACAGCGAATTTCCGCAAGATTTCAAAGAGTTGCTTTCAGTGCTGCGAGAAATATAAAACTAAAGTATAGGTTGCGCTTTTGCTTTTTTTGAGTAGCGTTGACTCACTCTTTTTTCAGATTCGAACTTGGACTCGGACGTTGAACTACCGGTGTATTTTTTTATGCAGGAGTGAAACGAAATGGATAATGTTCAGGCTTTGAACGGAATAGACTTCTCCCCCGAAATCAATATGATCAGATATCTGCAGAAAATCAGGCAGTATCCGATTTTGGAACAAGACGAAGAGTATAAACTTGCGGTAAAATATCAGCAAACCAAAGATCCGCAAATAGCTCAGATATTGGTAACCTCACATTTGCGTTTGGTGGTAAAGGTCGTGTCAAAATACCGCGGCTATGGTTTGTCTGCGGCCGAAATGATATCGGAAGGCAATATAGGGCTGCTCTATGCGGTAGAAAAATTTGAACCGGATAAAGGTTTTCGCTTTTCTACTTATGCTCTGTGGTGGATTAAGGCTTCAGTGCAAAAATATATTCTTAATTCTTGGTCGTTGGTAAAAATCGGCACTACGGCGGCACAAAAAAAGCTCTTTTTTAATCTGCGGAAAATCAAAAATAAACTTAATGTTACTGATGATCGGGAGCTTTCGCCCAAAATTATTAACGGAATAGCTCAATCGCTGGATGTAACTGTCCAAGATGTTACTGATATGAATATGCGCATGAAAGCGCATGACGGTTCTCTAAACACTCTGATAGACTCCTCTTCAGACAGCGGCAGCGAGTGGATGGATTTTATTGCCGACAGCAAGCCCAATCAGGAAGAATCCTTAGCCTATTCCGAAACTCTTAAATATCGGCGCAACCTTTTTAATAAAGCATTAGTCTGCCTAAACAAGCGCGAAAAAGACATTCTATTCAAACGCCGCCTCTATGACAGAGCCATAACCCTAGATGATTTAAGCAAGACATACAGCATATCCAAAGAACGAGTACGCCAAATTGAACTGAATTGTATTAAGAAAATTTCTAAATACATTTCAAATATCGTATAACAGGTCATCTAAAGCGATTTGTACAGGTCGAAAGTGTCCTCACGTACTTCTATGTACGCTCCGGTACTTTCGCCTTTCAAATCACTTTATCTAACCTGTTCTCCGATATTTGAGAGAGGCCTAAAGCGATTTGTACAGGTCGAAAGTGTCCTCACGTACTTCTATGTACGCTCCGGTACTTTCGCCTTTCAAATCACTTTATCTAGCCTGTTCTCCGATATTTGCGAGAAGTCTAAAGCGATTTGCACAGGTCGAAAGTGTCCTCACGAGCATATATTTGAGGGCACTTTTTATTCAAATTGATGAGCTATTTATTCAGCTCGTTGATAATGTCGCGGCCCCAATCTTCAGCGATTTTATCCAGCTTGTTATCAATGCTGCGCAGGCGGCGGTGAGCGGAGTTTTTGAAAATGACGCTGAAAATATTTGGCAGTTCAAAATACAGAATCATCCCGAATGCCGCTGCTCCCAGCATAATTACAATATTAAAAATATTACCTAAAATCGAAATCTGCTGATTTAGATTGTATTGATTTAAAATACTGGTCAAGCAGATAAACATACCGGCGATATTGCAACAGCCGACAATGATTAATTTGTTGGTGTTCTTAGAATCAACGAGCATAATTGTCAAAGACGGTAGCAGCCCGATAAGCAAAATCACAACTATCGGCAATGAAGTAAACATCAGGATAATCAAGCCCAGCACCAGCAAAATTTTTTGCAGCAGGCTGAACTTAAAAGGCGGTTTTTCCGGTTGTTTTCTGGTAATTGGTTTTATCATTTGAGCACCCAATAAATTATGCTGAAAATAAATGAACTGAGCATTGTCAAAACTGATAACACGGCGCCGAATTTTAAGGCGACTTCACGCGCTTCTTCGTCAATTTTGCTGTTGCCGGAGAGCAGGCGTTTGCGGTCTGCCACCAGCATATTTACTCTTTTTAAGGCTTCTGAATATTCTGTTCGGTCTTTCTT
>JBNMLW010000038.1:0-7163 GCA_050875025.1 Alphaproteobacteria bacterium | reverse complement strand
TTGTAACCGCTTATTGCAAATGTATCATAAACTTTAGGAGACTATATTATGAAAAAATCTTTTATCTGCAGTTTGTTGGCTGTTGCCATGCTTTCGGCCTGCGCTACTGATCCTTATACCGGCGAGAGCAAGGTTTCTAAAACCGCATGGGGCACCGCAATCGGAACCGCGGCCGGAGCCGGAATCGGCGCTTTGGTCGGCGGCAAAAAGGGCGCATTAATCGGCGCGGGAGTCGGCGCGGCAGCCGGTGCGGGAACCGGCGCCCATATGGATATTCAGGCGCGCAAGCTGCGGGCTGAACTGGTCGGCACCGGGGTTCAGGTCAAACAGGAAAACGGCATGGTATATCTGATTATGCCGGGCAACATTACCTTTGACACCAACGACGTATACATCAAACCGGCATTCCAACCGGTGTTGGATTCAATTGCCAAAGTGATTGTTGAATACAACAAAACCGCCGTACAAATTTCCGGCCACACTGACAACACCGGCACTGACGCCATCAATAATTCTTTGTCACAGCGCCGCGCTAATGCTGTTATGAATTATCTAAACCTGCGCGGAGTTGCCACCAACCGCATGATTGCTACCGGCTTTGGCTCCAAGAGCCCGATTGCCTCTAACGCAACCGCGGCCGGACGCGAGCAAAACCGCCGTGTTGAGATTGCTCTGATTAACCAGCAGCAATAAGATACTGTAAATCCAAAGCAAAACTCCCCTCGCCTAAAGGGGAGTTTTTTTTGCAAACAACGTTGTAAAAATGGTATTTTTTGTTTACATATCGCTCAAAACAGTGTAACATAATATAAGATTATGCTTGTGTGGGAGTAGAGCCATGAATAAACGCGCGCTTTCTGTCTGTATGCTGCTGATGTCGGTATTTATGATATCAGGCATTGCTTATGCCAAGGTTTGGCTGTTGCCGGATTATCAGGAACGGTTTTACGATAGACCTGTTCCCCCCACCCCCACCCCCACGCTTACTTGCTCCAGCTACGGCGGCATAGCACGCGCATCGCTCGGCAATGGGCAGGTCTGCTCAGGTGCGTTCAGCTTATCTAACGGCACCGCCTGTTGCTCTTCTTATACCTGCTCCTCTGAATATAAATATAACCTCAACAATTGTCCCACCAGCAAAAACCTTATATTATCGGGCTCCACTTGCGTTGATGCCTCCGGCACTACTTGGTATACCCAGTGCGGATGCGGCTCTGATTATCCGGCAACGACTGACACCTGCGAACTCGGTGTTGACACAACCAGCGGCTGTTGCACTTTTGACGGCAAGACTTATTGCAAATCCTGTAATAACGACCCCTGCTCGGATGAGGATAATGTGGTGTCCTGCGCGGAGGAATGCTGTAGCCATGTTTGCGGCTCTAACACTTGTCTGAAAGATAAATGCAGTCCTACTTGCGGACCAAATAAGGGATGCCCTACTCTCTATGCCACCAGCCTTGAGGGATGCGAGAGCTATGGCCTAACACTTATTAACAACAGCGAACTGATGCTTGGCACAGAGACTAATGGTTCGGTCAACGGAGCTGCCTGCCGGATTTGTACTATTGACTGCAAATCCGGTTATGCCGATTATAACCAATTCTGGTGCAAAAAAACGCCGGAAACCGCCTGCGAGACATTGGGATATTTGCAGCCGACACTTAAGTGCGGCACGGGCTATAAAGAATTGTTCTGCCCATTTGACACGAATTATTCAGTATGTGTTAAGACCGGCACTACAAACACTCCGACATTAGAAGACCTCTGCGGCTCTGACGAACTGATTGGTGAGAGCGTTGCCCACGCCTACGGCAAGACCAGCACTTCTATTGCGACAATGTGTCATAAAGCGGTGTGCAAGATAACCAAAACAACAACATCCTTTACATCAACTTTGGGCACGGTTTATAACCTTAATGCCGGCGGATATGTGATTGCCTCTTGCGCAACCGGTTATAACGGAAATACAGACAGCAACGGATGTATCACCAGTTGTGACAAGCCGTCTGATATATGTGATGTGTGCTTGTCCGGCGCAACCTGCGAAACCAAAGCCTCCGGCGCAAAATATATGACAGAGTGCCCTGAGGGATGGAATCAGAGCGGTACGGCAACCGGACTGTACGGCACCTGCGTAACCTGCAATTGCCAGATGATGTCAAGTGCTATTGCGTGCGAGAATTGCGGTGGCAGCCAATACGCATACGAAATCAATGGATGCTACTATTGTACAGATAATGGTTTCACTGCCGCAAAATGGGTTCCTTGCTATAATAACAAAGGAGGGGACTTCACCGATGACAACTTAATATACAAGGAGCTTTAAACGATGAAGAAAATATGCTTAGCATTATTGAGCCTCTGCTCTGTTGTATCGGCCGCGAATATGGCGCAAGCCGCCTGCAGCCCTGTTACCTGCGCGGAGCTGGGCTACTCCCAATCTGACGTGCTTGGTTGCAAAAGCTATATTTATTGCCCGTTGGATACCAGCTACAAAGCTTGTTATTCATACAGAACTTATACCAACGGCGCCTGCCCGACCGGCGCGAACTGCGATATGCGCTACAAAATCACCAAGTGCCCGTCCGGATATGTCTTAAATATGGCCAAAACAGAATGCGTAAAATCGACCGTGACCTGCGATAGTTCTTATAACTTGGCCTCTTGCCCGAGCCATGGAACATGTGCTTCCTGCGGTGGAAAATTTGCATTAGCAAGTTGTGATGGATGTTCCACCAAGAATGGCTCAAAATGTGACTATCAGTCTGTTATGAACAAGGCTTCAATGTGTCAGGCAATAGGTTATGGTTCTCAAACTTATGATTTCTGCAAATCTAATTTCACAGGAGACGGATTTACCTTCTGCATTTCTGTATTGCAAGAGTTCCGCAGGATTAAAACAGACTCCGGTGAAGAAAATGTTTCTGTTGTTTGTGACATAATGTGCCCGACTATAGATTCATGCTCGACGACACCGTGCCCGTAGCCTGAGCGAAACGGGATTGGTAATTGCAACTTTTTATATGGAGATTGAACCATGAGGAATATAAATTATAAATTGCTGTTGTGTTGCTCCACTTTGCTGTTGCTGCCGCAATTGGTTCAGGCTCAAAGTGTGGAAAGCTGCAAACCTACCGACTGCGCGGCGCTGGGCTACACCCGCAACAATACCGATTATTGCGCGACATATGCCAGATGCCCGTTTGATGCATCTTATAAATTCTGCACCCATGTTTGCGATGACAGCTATATTACAGTGGCAAAAAAAATTATTCCGCTGGTTATTGACAGCTCCAGCAATAGCTTAACAGAAGCTGAAGTTATGGCTAATATGGATGCGTCTTTGACTAAAGATTTAGGATTTAACAATACTGGTCTGACGAAGTTAAGGACGGCAGTTCAAAAAGAATTTGGTGTGACAATCTCTGACTCTGATGCCGCCAATATCAAAACCGTAAACGATATTATCAGCTATCTGGGAGAGACCTGCGATGCCTATCCGCTGTCAGCCTGCCCAAGCGGCGCAACTTGTGACAGCCAATATGATATCACCAGCTGCCAAAGCGGATATAAGCTGAGCACAGCCTATGATGGCAGTTATATGTGTAAAAAACAACTCACTATCGTAACTTGCCCTGCCGGACAATATAACGACAGCGGCACTTGCACTGACTGTCCGGCAGGTTCGTATAATGCAACAGCCGGAAAGGCAACTTCTTGTACCTTATGTCCTGTTGGAACTTATCAGGATGAGACAGGACAAACAAAGTGCAAAGAGTGCTCTTCAGCGACAGGAACAGGAACAATAAAATGCCTTAAACCGAACTACTGCAAAACTTTTACTTCTTGCCCAGATGGGGCAATATGTTCTCTGTCAAATGGCGTGTACACAATTACAGAGTGTCAGTCCAACTACTCGGCAGAGATTGATACAACAACAGAAGGGAACCTCTCAAGCACCTGTATAACGAATTGTGTTCTTTATGGAATAACCTGCCCTGCCGGAAAATATGTTGACCGAGGCTCTTGCACTGACTGCCCTGCCGGACAATATAAAGCTAATGAAAATACAGCAACATCTTGCAATAAATGTGCTCCTGGCTCTTATCAGCCAAGCAAAGGACAAAGTGCATGCATTTTGTGTGCCCCTGGTACATATCAGAATTTAGCAGGGCAGACATCTTGCAAAAATTGTATTTATTCTTCTGCAAATACTGCAGGCGCTAAGTTGTGCAAAGATCTAGGTACCCCTACCTTGTAGGTAACATTTTATAACGCTTATGTCGATATAAGCAGCTAACGGCTTATTTTTGATTGACATTTAGAGAGTTTCCCTTAAACTTTGTTGTATATACATTTGTTTAAGGGAGGCTTTTTTTATGAAGAAATGCAAACTATTGGGGCTGCTGGCGGCAGCCGGAATATTGTGGTGCGGTGCGGCCGTTGCCGGAACACATTTTATTACCGACTATCAGGACTCTCTGCCCTACAGCAACCGTACCAATGACAGTTCGGAATCGCAGTCGGAGCCCTCGGCCGCCGTTACCTGCGCATCTTATGGCGGAATTGCAAAAGACTCTTTGTCGGAGGGACAAACCTGTCAGGGCGAATGGACCATGACCGGGGGAATAAAATGCTGCAGAAGCTATACCGAGAGCACAAACTAACCTCCGCAAAGGCCATGCTGAAATATCCCTGCGGCACCCGCCGCAAAACCTTACTCCGCATAATAAACCGTTATGCGGAGATTTTTTGTCTATTGACGCCATAACAAATTTATGCTAACTTTTCCGCTGTTATTTTATTATTCACTTAAAACCCTATAATTATGTGTTACGACTTGGCAAATTTTCCGGTTTCTGCTAAAGATATTGTAGAAACAGTTGGTTATGATGATCCGATTACCCCTGCAGACCTGCAGCTTAAGCTGACCGACCTGACTAAGGCATCTATCAACGGCGAATATCCTTGCGCTTTTAGCAAGCCCGGAATTACCATAGCAGAAAAAGTAGATATCCTGATGCGCCTGAAAGCAATGCTCAATGGTGTGGAGTGCGCAACAGATACCCAATATCTGGAGATGTCGCGCAACCGCCTCCATATCATGATACTCGAGAATCAAAAGCGCCAGTCCAAACTGCCCTGGTTTTATAAGCGCCCAATCTGGTGGAGAGGAATCAGCTGCTATCCGCTCAAAAGCGTTATTAACGGCTTTTGCCATTCTGCGGCAATAAGGGTTGACACCAATGCGCTGTATGCTGCAATCGAGAAATCTCTTGTCACCCGCTAAGTAAAAAAATCCTGCTTGAAAATCAAGCAGGATTTTTTGTGCGCGCCGCAATCACGCCGCCATGCAGGCAAAACAAAAAGAGCCTCTTAAGAAGAAGGCTCTTTTTTGGTTTTAGTGTGTAATGCGGTCAGAGTCAGGCGATAGTCTTCCACTCGATGCAAGGTTCCAGCTTCTCATTGCTGAACACTTGCCCGATTTGGAGTTTGAGCTTGCCATTGCACATAACCTGGCGCTGGTAAGTCTGCCCCATGTCGATGATGCTGCGAGGTTTGAGGTCGCCGGCGTAGATATACAACAGGCGGCTGCTCCCCGATACCGGAACCTCTTCCAAAATGGCGTGATGCGTACATCTGCCATTGTAGAGGTCCATCACCCAAATCGGCCCTTCAACATAGTCTATGGTTGCCAGATAAGCATTGCCGTAGCCTGAGTACTCTTTTAGTTCTTTCTTGAGCATTTCTGCCATTTGCAGGGTCATACTCTCCGGAGTATTGATACCCTGATTCGTTTTCTTTGCCATAATAATATTTGTTAAATGTAATTAACTAGTGCTTGCCTTCTCTTATCTCGGTGTAAACTCTAGAGAATGTAACCACGTTTTCTCCGTTGCACTCAGCAACCCTCATCAAACCGCGTTTGGTGACAAAGCTCCTGGGTTCAACATGAATCGGGAAATGCGGAATCCGATTCATCAGGCGGACAAACAGCCGCTTGACCGGATAGTAAACCACCGTCTGCTTGATGCCGTCTTCGCTGATCAACGGAAAAACAAAGCCGATACGGTACTCATCACGATGATGAACCAGATAGGACAATACGCCCTTTCCGATACTGAAATGCTCTTTGAGCTGGGGAAACTTCTTATCCATTTCCTCGCGTACAGTTTCCGGCGTCTCACACCAAAATCTGTTAACCATTACTACTTTGCTCATAATTCTGAGTATTTAAAATTGTAAAACATAATTATTATTTTGTGCCTCTAGGCTATAAAAATTTTGGACAAAAGTCAAGGAGATATTGTGTAATTTGTCTATTATTTTTGACAGGGTTTAAATCCGCCAGCCGTGGCATATATGGGACGTAGGTTTAATCAATTTGTAGGAATCGCCATGAAAAAACTTATTACCGGAACTGCCCTTGCCGCCCTGGCAATTGCCTTATGCTCTCCCGCCCCGGCTCAGGCCGCGCCAGCCCAAGCTCCAACCGCCCGCAGCGCCAAGCAGAGAGTTGCCGCCTCTCAGCACCGCAGCAACCTCTCTTTCAGCCAAATCGGCAATGACTACACCGATTTTAAGAACTATCTGCAAAAAGAATACGGTATCGGCTATGCGCTGGATGTTTCTTATATGCCGCAATACGGCGCGCCCAGCGGCAAAAAGACCGCTTTCCAGACAATGGTGTATCCGTCGCTGACCTGGAATATGTTTAATAATTCTTATGGCAGCGCTACCCTGAACGCCGCCTATAATATGGTGCGCTATTCCGGCTCCAACGGAACCAAAATCGGCAACCGAATCGGCGCGGTGACCGGAATTAACGACTATACCTCGCAATCAAATTCTTTTGACGAGCTATATCTCTCCTACCAACTGCCCGGCAAACTTAACTGGCTGAGTTTCGGCATCGGGCAATTTCCGCTCTATAACTTTGACGGCACCGCCTATGACTCCAACCAGCAGGAAAACTTTATCAACTACGCGCTCTCGCAAAACGCCTCCTCAACCTACCCCACGGCCTCTACCGGCGGTTTTGTGCAAGTGGCGCCTAATTCCGCCTGGACATTTGCTGTCGGCGCGCAAGATGCCCACAATATCGACGGCAACGGTATATCTACCTCGCACCTCTTCAAAAAACACGCCCACTACACCAC
>JBNMLW010000037.1:0-7314 GCA_050875025.1 Alphaproteobacteria bacterium | reverse complement strand
TTGCCGCTCAGAATGATAAAGAGATACAGGCTCTGAAAGCTGAGGCTGAAGAAGCTAAGGCGGTTGAAAATTCGGCTAATGCATAGTTGCAATGGTTTGGTGAGGCGCTGAGAATTTTAGGACTTAAATTTTTCAGCGCCTCCTGAACGGCAAAGCTGCTTTGCAAAAACTGAAATATTAATAAAAAACTCCCGATAATTTCGGGAGTTTTTTATTGCTTTTGAAAAAATTGATGCTATTTTAACCAGCGAAATTGAATTATTTATATAACTTTTTAATATTATGTTGTTTTTTGTAATTTTGCTGCTGGGTATTATAGTAATATTGGCAGCTATGTTGTTTCGGGCTAACCTGAAAATCAGAGATTATCGGCAGTTCAAGGGATATGATTCCGAGTATGAGCGCATTTGCAAGGACTGCCTTATGAACTGGATTCACAACTGTTTCTTTTTTCGGGAGTTTAAAAATCCGCAAGAAGTGTACGATGATTTGAAAAAATTGTCGGATGATGCTCGCCGTGATGTATATCCTGAAGATAGAATGTTGACGGATATGTATGAACGTATACTGAAAGATATTCGTCCGCAATGGTTGGAAAAAGACTAATGAATGAAACCTCTCGGATTGCCCCGGGAGGTTTTGTTTATAAAAATGGTTGCGCTTGGCGGAAATAATGTATAAACTTTGGGCAATAATTTATTATTAACCAATTAAAATTATTTATTATGAACAACGACTTCAACAACATTACGATGGATTTATATCCGTTTTTTCGCGCTATGTTTTGGGTGGTGGTGATTTTGTGCACGGTTATGGCGACGGTTGCAATAATATTAGCTGTAATGGCAAGATGTGAGCGCAAAAAGCAAAAACGTGAACATGAACAGGAAATGGCTGAATTAAAGAGGCGTTTGGAACAAATGTCCGAGGACCAGCTGGTAGCATGGTACTACAGTTATCGAAAAGGCTTTTTTATGTGCTACCATAACCGCGAAGCCAGAAAGATGATTACAAACGAGCTGAAAAAACGCCGTATCAGTATTTATCAGTTCGCTCAGAAAAAGTAATGGTAAAAACTCCGAAATTCAGGTTTCGGAGTTTTTTTTGTAAAAAAACATTGCTTTTTGTCTAAAGTCAAGCATCATTTGAACTTGAGTATAAATATTTAAAAAATTATTGTATGGCACAGGTTTTATTTCTTGTTGCAGCATTATTTGTTGCTACGGCGGTTTATTTTGTATACAAAATCAGCCTAAACAATACCAAACAACTTAAACGGCTTCTTCGGCGTAAAGATGCCCAAATAACCGAGTTGCAAGGGCAGCTCCGGCAGGAAAAGCAGAAGTCAAATCAGCTCCAGCAGCAGATTGACAATATGCTTAAGACCGGTTATGCGGAACACGGGTATTCAGGCCACTGACGCCGCTGCGGCCGATGTTAAAAACGAGGATTAAAAATCCTCGTTTTTTTTGTTGTTTGCGAGTAGGTTTGCCGGATACATCAAATCATTAAATGCCTTGAAATCTGCAAAAAAGACTTTAGTATTGTCAGCAGTGAGGATGTTGCTATGTATGATATCAAACAAGGGTTGGAAAATCTGCTCCGTTTCATAAAAATTGCTCCGGAAGCTCCCGGAGTATATCGAATGATAAGCGAATATGAGGAAGTGCTTTATGTCGGCAAAGCCAAAAACATCAAAAAAAGAATCGTTGCCTATTCTCATATAGATAAGCTGCCGGTACGTTTGCAACAGATGGTGGCGCAAATAAACCGCATGGAATTTATTATTGTTGAAAATGAGGCGCGGGCACTGCTGGTAGAAAATGAGCTGATTAAAAAGTTTAAGCCCCGCTATAATATTTTGCTAAAAGATGACAAGACTTTTCCGCACCTGATGATAGACGTGACAGCCGAGTTTCCAAGCCTGAAAAAATATCGGGGTTCGCGCAATGACAAAAACAAATATTTTGGGCCCTTTGCCAGCGTGTTGGCGGTTAACAGCGCTATGGATGTTTTGCAAAAGGCTTTCTTGCTCCGTTCCTGCCGTGACAATGTTTTTAAAAATCGGCAGCGTCCGTGTTTGATGTATCAGATTAAGCGCTGTTCGGCGCCATGCGTAGGTAAAATCTCTGCGGAAGACTATCGGCATCTGGTAAACGAGGCAATTGATTTTTTGGAGGGGCGCAACAGCAAAATCCAAGACGAATTATCGCAAAAAATGCACGAAGCCAGCGATATTCAGGATTACGAGACAGCATTAGTGTTACGTGACCGTATCAGCGCGCTGACAACCGTGCAATCTAAGCAAAATGTGGAATATGCCGGAATTAAATCGGCCGATGTGGTAGCGTTGGTGCGGGAGAATAATATTGTTTGTATTCAGATATTTTTTATCCGCTCGGGGCAAAACTGCGGCAATGTGCCATATTTTCCGGCACAAACCGACGGGGCTGATGATAAGGAAATTTTAGAGGCATTTTTGAGCAGCTTTTATGCTAATCATATTCCGCCCAAAGAGATTATTTTGGCAGAAGAAACCGATGATAAAACATTTCTGGAAAATGCCTTGGGAGCCAAAGTAAATACCTATAAGAAGGGCAACAAAGCCTCGCTGATTAAAATGGCGGTGGAAAATGCCAAGGCGGCGATTTCGCGCAAAATAGCGCTGATGGCGAGCGTGAAAAATAATCTGGAAGATTTTAAACGGGTGTTCGGATTGCCGCGGATTCCGCAAAGAATAGAAATTTATGATAACTCTCATAATCAGGGCAGCTTTGCTATAGGTGCCATGGTGGTGGCAACGCCTGATGGTTTTGACAAGAAAAGTTACCGGACTTTCAACATTAAATATACGGCAGAAACCAGAGATGACTTTGCGATGATGCAGGAGGTCCTGCATCGGCGTTTTGCAAAAATGACGCCGGAGAATAAGCCGGATGTGATTTTGCTGGACGGTGGGCGCGGACAGCTTAACGCGGTGTATGAAAGCCTTAAGGATTTTGATTTGAGCGGTATTACGATTATTGCTATTTCCAAGGGGCCGGAACGTAATGCCGGCAAAGAATTTTATCATTTGAAAGACCAAGAAAGCTTTGCTCTGGAGTTTCAGTCGCCGCTGGCGTTTTATATGCAGAATCTGCGCGATGAGGCGCACCGTTTTGCAATCGGAACTCACCGCAATAAGAGGGCAAAATCAATATATAAATCGCGTGTGGATGAAATTGAAGGAATCGGAGCTAAACGCAAACGCGATTTGTTGAGCTATTTCGGTTCGGCGGATGAAGTAGCGCAAGCCGAGGTTAAAGACTTGCAAAAAGTGAGCGGAATCAGCAAAAAAACAGCGGAAAAAATCTATAAGTACTTCCATAATTAGAAAATCTAACTTAGTATAATAGCTGAATTTAATTAAATTTTATAAAGGGCTAAAACAGTGTACAGCTTACCGAATATTTTAACAATTTCGAGAATCGTGGTAATCCCGCTGATTTTCTTGTCTGTTTATTTTACCGCCAAAGCATGGGCGGTGTTTGCGGCTATTTTGTTTATTGCCGCATCTATTACCGATTATTTTGACGGCTATCTGGCGCGTGCCCGCGGCGAGGTCTCGGCTTTCGGCCGCTTGTTGGACCCGATTGCCGACAAACTTTTGGTGGCTTCGGCGCTGGTTGTGCTGTTGGCTAAACCGGATATGTTGTTTTTGAAATTGAGCTATATTCCGGTAGTGGTAATTTTGTGCCGCGAGATCTTGGTATCCGGGTTGCGCGAGTTCTTGATGGAAGTGCGGGTCGGTATGCCGGTAACCCGTTTGGCTAAATGGAAAACCGGTTTCCAGATGACGGCGCTGTCAATGCTGTTGCTGAACGGGGTTTGGTACTGGGGGCTGATTGGCGAAGTATTGCTGTGGATTGCCGCCGTACTGACATTTATTACCGGTTATCAGTATTTTCAAAAGAGCCTGGATTACATCCGCAAACAGGATAAGGCGGAAAAGAAAGCTGCTGCCAAAATTGCAAAAGAGCCCAAGCCCGCCAAAACCAAAACAGCTGTTCGTAAAAAGGTTGTGAAAAAAGCAAAGAAAACTGCGGCAGAAAAATAATCCGATAGGGGATTAACGGATGGATAATGGTGCCAAACATATTTTGGTGGTGGATGATGATACCCGTTTGCGCTCTCTCCTGCAAAGATTTTTGCGGGAGAGCGGCTTTTTTGGGTAGCCAAAGGGGCGGCAGAAGCCAGGCATTGTATGGAGCAGTATAAATTTGATCTGCTGATTGTCGATATTATGATGCCGGAGGAAAGCGGCTTGGAATTTTTGGCAAAATTGCGGCAGGATAACTTGATACCGGTTATTTTACTTACGGCAATGGGTGAAACTGCAGATCGCATTGCCGGGCTGGAAAGCGGCGCGGATGACTATCTGCCTAAGCCGTTTGAACCCAAAGAACTGGTTTTGCGCATTAAAAATATTTTTAAGCGTACTCCGGTTGAAAAAGCCGACGTTGACCAAAAGCTTAATTTGGGTTTGTGCGTATATGATATGCAGAAAAAAGAACTGCAGACAAAGCTTGGCGATGTAGTGCATATTACGCCGGTTGAGCAGGCCTTGCTGAATGTGCTGGGGGCAAAATCCGGACAAGTGTTTGCCCGCGAGAAACTGGCGGAAATTTTGGGAGCGGGGCAAAGCCCGCGTTCTATTGATGTGCAGATAACCCGTCTGCGCAAAAAAATAGAACGGGATTCTAAAAATCCGCGCTATCTGCAAACGGTTAGGGGCAAAGGCTATATGCTGCTGCCGGAGTAGGAATATAGTATCGGTTTATTGAATTTTTGCGTATAACAGAAAGGACATAAAATGCATATAAAATTATCACCCAAAGCAGAAGAAAAATTGCGTTCTCTGCGGCTGAAATATTTGCCGCGCACGCTGTTTTTCAGAACAATGCTGTTGATATTTGTGCCGCTGATTGTCGTGCAAATTGTTTCGGTGGTAATGTTTTTTGACGGCAGCTGGAGCCGCATGGGACGCCGCTTGTCAGAAAATTTGGCGGCTGATATGCAGTTTGTGGCAGATTTGGCAAAAGATAATATCGGACGCCTGTCTGAATTGCAGAAAATTGCTAAAGATACTTTTGATATTGAGTTGGAGTATTATAATAACGAGGATAAGCACCAAGCGATTAATAAGGCGCACAAGGCCAGCAAAATGGTGGTAGGCTACTTGGAAGAATCTTTGGCTAAAGAGTTCCCCGAGGCTGAGCGCGAGGTTCTGTTGAGCAAAGATGACAATGACTTGATTGTGCTGATTGATACTGATGACGGTTTGTATAAATTTGTTACCTCCAAGAAAAAAATCTTCAGCTCATCAATATTTATGTTTGTGGTTTGGATGGCCGGAACATCGGTGCTGCTGTTCTTGGTAGCAGTGCTGTTTTTGCGGATTCAGGTGCGTTCGATTGCCGAGCTGGCTCAGGCGGCGGAAGATTTCGGTAAGGGAATTGACAATACAAAATTTAAACCTTCGGGGTCTTCGGAAGTGCGCAAGGCGGCGATTGCATTTATTAAAATGAAAGAGCGCATTCAGCGGCAAATCAGCGAGCGCACGCAGATGTTGGCTGGAGTCTCTCATGATTTGCGGACTCCGCTGACCCGGATGAAACTGCAGACAACCATGATGCCGGACAGCGAGGATAAAAAAGACTTTTTGTCTGATATTGACGAGATGGAAAAGATGCTGGACGGTTATTTGTCGTTTGTCAGCGGCGAGGCCGGCGAGAAGTCAACTTTTGTGGATATGAACGAGCTGATTTTGAGCATCATTAATAAGTTTCGCAATAAAAAAGCTTTAATCCGCTATTCTACCAATGATGAAGTGAGCGCTATCCAGGGGCGGGAGCAGGCTTTGAAACGCGCGCTGACCAATATTATTTCCAATGCGTTCCGCTATGGCAAAACTATTGCCGTAAAGCTGGAAAACAATGATAAAAAACTTTGGGTATCAATTGAAGATGACGGGCCGGGGATTCCGGCGGATAAACGCGATGATGTGTTCAAGGCTTTTTACCGCTTGGAAAATTCCCGCAACAAAGAAACCGGCGGCGTCGGCTTGGGGCTTTCTATCGCCAAAGATGTGGTTACTTCGCACGGCGGAACAATCGAGCTTGGCGATAGCGAATTGGGCGGCTTAAAAGTGTTAATCAGCATTCCGTTGTAGGATGAACAAAATGGATGATGAGTTGGATTTGCCGGAAGGCGATGATATAAATCTGGATTTGGATACGGCTATTCCTGATGCGGCAGCAGCGCAGCCGGCGGAAGAGGGCGATGATTTTAATCTGGATGATTTTTTATCGGAAGAAGATAAAAATACTTCGGTCGGCAGCGAGCTGAATCTGGAAAATATGTTTGCCAATGAGCCCCAGCCTGCTGAGCAGAATGATTTGCCGGATGCGACGGCTGCAGCTGAAGATGATGCAACGAAGCCGAATGTTGAGACTGAAAATCCCTCGGCAGAGTTAACTGAAAGCGATGTGTTGGCAGAAGCTGCCGCGCCGGCTGCCTTACCGGAAGAAAATCCCGAACCTGTTGAAGATGCAGAGCTTGCTGAAAATAGCGGAGAGGCGGCAATTGAAGAAACAGATGTCGTAAATGGAAAAGAAACTGCTGAAGAAAAAGGTGCTTTTGCAGAACCTGCCAAGGGTTGGGTTTTTGAAAATGAAGAGGAAGGCTCTCCGACTCAGCCTGAGACGGACTTGCCGGCAGAAGAAACAGGTGCTTTCGCGGAAACAAGCGGCGGTTATGATATGCCTGAACCGGCAGGGTTTGCTCATTGGTTCAGCGGTAATCGTGATGACGGCGCTTTTGAATTGGATAAAAATTCGCTGCCGGCGGTTTTGCAGGGTGATGCCGAACATAGAGTGCTGCATGTTAATGTCGGCTATGATACTTATGGCTGGGTGGTGCAGTTTGATAACGGTATCTGCATGAATTTGCGCGATGTCAGAGAATATCAGCTGCGAAACGGCAATCTGCCTTCTTCCAACGGCAAGATTTCTTATGGGGAAATGCAAACGGAATTTTCAGCCATTGAGAAGATAACCATATATGAAAGTGTGCGTTACTTTACGTATGCTTAGCTGCTGAAAATTAAAGCCGCCTTTTGAGGCGGCTTTTGATTATTCGGCAGAAGAATTTTTATTCAGCGGGAAAATTTGCACTCTGCCGTTGTTAGCAGCAGATGATGCGGAGGCCGGACTGCCGGCAGCTGAGGTTGAGCTGCTTCCGCCGCGCTGAGCCGGCGCGGTCAGTTCCGGAGCC
>JBNMLW010000036.1:0-7469 GCA_050875025.1 Alphaproteobacteria bacterium | reverse complement strand
CCCTGCCCCAATAATTGCCGATTGTCCACTTGCGAAAACCCTGCGCCAACAATTTTTCAATCAACGGCAGCCAATATTTAACCCGCCGATTAACTGCCGGCAGCACCAAACGGATTTTGTTTTTCGGCAGCTGCTGCAGGCTGGAAATATCGAAATTCTCATTCAGCAAAACTTCTATTTCTGCCGCTTCGCTCAAATCAATCTCCGCCAGATTGTCCAAATTATCAGTGCGCAAAATCCATTGCGGCTCTTTGTCCACATACGGTTTGCCTGTTTCCGGCAGCATCCCGTGTTTGGTTTCCGGCTGAATCTGCGCATATAATTGCCGGCGCAATTCATTCAGGATTGAGGCAGGTACAAACAATCTTTGCGGATTATCAATTTCCAGCTTTCTCAAATTCACCGCCGCATCGCCGCTCTTGGCAAAAGCTTTTTGCGCTGCCTCTGCCACCTTTTCCGGATGTTCCGCCGGAGTAAAATCCCCGCCAAGCTTAATTGCCAGATTATTGCACTTTGCCAATATGTTACCAGTACTAATTTCAAGTTTTACATCAACTTCAGGCTTCTGCAGATACTCGTTCGGTTTGGGCTTAATATAATCATAAGCGCCTTTCACTGCGGTGGAAGATGCCAGATACAGCTCCATACCTTTGGCCAACTCAGGTGTTTGCGGCGGCAGGCCGATTTCCACCTCTTGCCCGATATGGGCTTCAAAAACATTTTTACCGTTTTCTTTCAGTTGTTGAACCGAGAACCCGAACGGCTTTTCCACACCGGGAATTTCAATCTGCAAACCGTCATAACGCCCGATATTATGCTTGGTTCTAAAGATAATGCTGCGTTTGCCCAAACGCTCAATCCTGCCGATTGGCAATCCTCTGTGCCCGACAAAATTACGCTCAATAACGGCTTTATCCCGCCCGTTAAAATGAAATTTGCACCACGGCCGAGAGAATATTTGCTTGATGTTTTCCGCCCCGTTGCCCACATCTTTGCCGTCAAGCAGCCGCCGATAATAATCGGTAACCGCCGCCACATAAAGCGCGGTCTTTTTGCGCCCCTCTATTTTGAGCGAAGTCACCGGCATTTTGAGCACATCTGCCTGCAGCGCCATATCTTTCATTGAAAAATAGTGCGCTTTTCCCACTTCGCCTTCAAATTCCAAACGGCATGGATACAGGCATTTTCCGCGGTTGGCACTGCGCCCGCTCTCCATTGAAGAAAACAGGCACACCCCGCTGTAAGAATAACACAATGCCCCATGAATAAAAGCCTCTGTTTCCAAATTGGGGATTGTCGCAATCTCCCTAATCTCCGGAAGCGTAAGCTCTCTGGCCACCACCACGCGGGAAAAGCCCAATTTTTGCAGAGCCAATGCGCCTTCCTTATTGTGCACCGCCATTTGCGTGCTGGCATGCATTTCCAGCTCCGGATAACTATTGCGCACGATCCGCGCCACACCCAAATCCTGAATAATCAGCGCATCAACATGGCAACGCGAACAGACATCCAAAGCCAAAAGCAAATCCGCCAGTTCGGCTTCTTGCACCACTGTATTAACCGTAACATAGATTTTGCGTCCCAAAGAGTGCGCATAACCGACAAAACGGTTAAGATTTTCCTCATCAAAATTAGCGGCGGTTGCCCGCGCCGAAAACTGCTGCAGCCCCAAATATACGGCATCAGCGCCATAATACAGCGCGGCATAGCCGGCCTCGATATCGCCGGCCGGCGCCAATAGTTCGGTTCTTGGTTTAGAAGCGGAAGTCTCTTTGTCCATTCTCAATTTCACTCAAATGTTTGACTACAAGTTCGCGGACTTTTTCCTTGGGTATTTTGCCCAGTTCGGACTGAATCATCAAGTTGCCGAGTTCGCGGGTTTTATCCGAAGCATAGTCGGTCAGATATTCTTTCAAAGTCAACAAAGCGTTAGGATGGCAGCAGTTCTGGATCTGTTTGGATTTGCAGAGTTCCATAAATCTGTCGCCGGTGCGCCCTTCCCGATAGCAGGCAGTGCAAAAACTCGGCACATATCCCATGCTCATCAGCCAATAAATCACCTCGTCAAGCGTGCGTTTGTCGCTCACATCAAACTGCGCCGAATTTTCTTCTTCCGGCTCCGGCTTATCATAACCGCCGACGCTGGTACGCGAACCGCCGCTGATTTGCGATATTCCCAAGTGCAGCACGCGCTCGCGGGATTTCTGGCTCTCTCGTGTCGAAACAATCATGCCGGTATACGGCACGGCAATACGAATACAAGCCACAATCTTGGCAAAGGTATCATCATCAATGCCATTGTCAAAAGCAGAAGGGTCAATATCATCGGCACGGCGGATACGCGGCACGCTGATTGTGTGCGGTCCTACTCCGTGCACCGCTTCCAAATGCTCGGCGTGCATCAACTGCCCGACAAACTCATAGCGGTAAGATTCCAAACCATAGAGCACGCCCAAACCGACATCGTCGATTCCGCCTTCCATCGCGCGGTCCATAGCCTCTGTATGGTAGGCATAATTATGCTTAGGTCCGGTCGGATGCAGTTTTTCGTAAGATTCTTTGTTATAGGTTTCCTGAAACAAAATATAGGTTCCGATTCCCGCCTCATGGAGTTTGCGGTAGTTTTCCACCGTGGTGGCGGCAATGTTAACGTTCACCCGGCGGATTGCCCCATTTTTGTGTTTAATCGAATATATGGTTTTGATAGATTCCAAAATATATTCAATCGGATTGTTTACCGGATCTTCGCCGGCCTCAATTGCCAAACGTTTGTGCCCCATATCCTGCAGAGCAATAACCTCGCGGCGGATTTCATCCTGAGTCATCTTTTTACGGGTAATATGTTTATTAACCGCATGATAAGGACAATATACGCAGCCGTTCACGCAATAATTAGAGAGGTACAGCGGAGCAAACAATACAATACGGTTGCCGTAAAAGTCTTTTTTAATCTGCTCTGCCAAAGCATAAATTTCCTGATTTTTGTCTTCCAAAGTGCAGTCCAGCAACACCGCCGCCTCACGGTGAGACAAACCCTTGCGCAGTTTGGCCTTGGCCAAAATCTCATCAATCAGAGCCGCGTTGTTTTTGTTGGCCGCGGCGTATGCCAAACTGTCCAAGATTTCCTCATGGCAGATAAATTCTTCGGCCTTGGCCGATTTGGGATTATACATTTCAGAACCTCATTCTTATGGGTCAGATTTCTCTTCCCCGTCAGTTAACACAAAAAAATTATTTCTCGCAGCCGGAATAGACCGTCTTGGCGCTGATGCCTTTCAAATTACCGATTTTGCCGGCCATAGCGCTGATTACATCATGCGGAGCATCAACCGCCACGCTGATAACATTCATATTTCTGGCCTTGTAAGGAATACCCATACGCCCGATAATATATTCTGCATATCCGTGCAGAATCTCATTCAATTCAGAAACCGAGTTCATGTTTTCGACAATAATTCCGATAATTGCTACTTTGCTTTCCATTGGTTTGCTCCTGCTTGTTTTGATGCACTACCTTTAACATACTTGCCGACAAAAGACAAGCAGATGTTGCGGCAAAATTAAATAACAATAGAAATTGACAAAACCGCAAAATTATGCTTATAAATTAGACAGAATTTATTATCTTTATGTCTTATTTTAATTCGTATAATTATGAAACTTGAAAATTGTATCGGCGTGTTGTTTTTTGGCGTTTTGACAATAGCTATTCCCGCGGTGTTTTTCCTGATACCCGGAATGAAGTGGGGCGGAGTAATAATTCTGGCAATCTATGCCTGCCTTGTTATACAGTTTGTCGTTGAAAACGGCTATATAACAATACGAAACAAGATTGCCCCCGAAACAATGTTTGATGATCGAGTTGGTACTGTCGGAGAAATCTTGGGCTGGGTAGTTGCTGTTCTTGTCAGCTGCGCCGGAGTATATTTGACGTTCCGCTACCTTTTCTAGCGAGATATCGCTGTCCCAAAACTGCAGAAGTTTCAAACTTCTGCAGTTTTTTGTGTGCATCAAACTCCATAACTATTGACATTTTATAATTTTGGACACAAAATAGAAGAAATTTTATTACCAATATATTATTAACCTTTAAAATTATACATTATGCCAACACTAATTACATTGTCGCTGGTTGTTCTGGTTGGAGCAATCGCTTATTGTATCGCCAAAACATTGTTGTCCAAAGATGGCATCCTGAAGAGAAAAGCTGTAACTTTATCCCCGCGTTTCTCATTAAATCCTAAGGAACATCTGCTTCGTGACCGCATTCTTCTTATGAAAGAACACTTGAGCTATGACGATTTGCTGTGGCATTGCCTGTTTTCTCGAGAAGGAGACGTGTATATTGAACGGACTTTTCAAAAAAAGTACATTTGTTGGGAACATTTTGCCCCTAATGGCGATAGTCAGGAACAGCTCTCGTGGACAACGGTTCATGAATTGCTGCACAAAAAACAGATTGGCAGGCCTATTCGCTACTTTACCAGTAGACGCCGCAAACTATTGACTGTAATTATAAAAGTTTAAAAAATCCGGAACCTTTAAGGCTCCGGATTTTTTGTGCTAGACTTGACAAAATTTCCTATAAGTGCTAATTTTATAAATGATATTAATTATTATAACTTCCTAAACATTAATCATTATGACAACAACTATTATTTTGGGCATTCTCTCTGTTGCAGTGCTTATCGTATCGTTGGTGATTTTAGTCTATACTCAAACCAAACTGGTATCAGCTTCCAAGGATTACGATGAAGAGGATGCAAACGAGCGTGACATTGCCTTAGCCGAGTGTTTTTCACTTGATCCCAACAATCATTTGCTCTGGAATAACCACTTGCTTGGAAATAACTACTGGGCTACTGGTGAAGACGACACTTACGACGACACTATCTGGAACGTTTTAATCTCTTTAGACGGAGATGTGTATGTCAAGAATTGCGCTCCCGGCAAACACTGTTGGAAACACTTTGATCCCTACGGCAACGATTGCGGAATGGTCGGCAATACCGAGGTAAAAGCCCTGGAAACACGGCAGCAAATTGGCTTTCCTATAGCCTTTGATATTGACGAAGACGGCCAAAACATAGCGCTCACTCTCGATCTTTAAGAACGTAGAAATCCGGTTCCTCTATGGTTCCGGATTTTTTGTGCATCAAAGCCCATTCCTCCACTTGACAAAAATCACTTTTAGACATAAAATAGCAGAAATTCACTATTATTAACCCTTATAATTTTAAAAGAAATGATAACATTTTTCATTTGTTTAGTGCTTATGGCAATTTTAACAGCAGCCCACTATCTTGACAAGAGGATTCAACAGAAGTCTTCGCGACAACTGTCTGTAGTTTTGAATCCTCATTTTTCCCTTGATCAACAAGGACGCCTGTTACTGGATAATCAGCGGCTGCATGACGAAAGAGGTTCTGAATATGCCGACGACATTCAAGAGATTTTCTTTACTCTTGATGGCGATATATATGTGCTGAAACTCTTTATAAACGATTCTGAAGATGAAATCGCGTGGGAACACTACGTCGGATCCTCCAAAACTGAAGATATCAGCGACCAAGAGATGAAGTCTCTTATCTGCCAGAAAGTTGCTTTCAGCGCCGCCGATTTCTTCATCTATGAAGCAAACGGCAAAGAAACGGTTACTATCGTCATCAAGTATCGATAAAAACGGTAGACGCTGCAAAAAAGGCATGTATCTTTAAGATACACGCCTTTTTTATTGGCCGTTGCATATAAGCTAATTATCTCGATAGCTCTTAAAATCAACCAGCTCGCCGTTCTCAAAAACTGCCTCTTCCAGCAAATTGCCGTTTTCATCATACTCCGTACTTTTGCCGTCGCGCCGGCCGTCCTTAAAGAAAACTTCTTGCGCTATCTGTCCGTTTTCATAATACCTCTTGCCGGCTCCGTTTGGCTCGCCGTTTTTGAAGTTGCCTTCATATTCCGGATTGCCGTTCCGATAATAGGTTTTAATCACTCCATGATAAACGCCGTCATTAAAATCCCCCTCAGATTCAACATTCCCGTTATCAAAATATTCTTTAATCCGGCCGTTTGCCTTGCCTTTTTTATAATAGTCCTCTTCTTTAAGCTGTCCGTTCGCATAATAAATCAGAGATTTGCCATCTAGAACGCCGGCTTTGTAATGGCTCTCTTCTTTAAGCTTGCCGCTGCTGTAATAATATTTAGCTTCGCCGTTGAGCCGCCCCTTTTTATAGTGAAGTTTTTTATAGATATATCCGTTATCATACTTGGATACATACGTACCGGAAAAAGGCTTCATGTTTTTATCGGTGCAAAAAATTACGTCATTTTCATTGCTGCAAAACAAATCGCCGTCCCCAACCACAGTTTCTTGGGTTAATGCCAGTTTGAGAACCACTCCGGCGGCAGCTGCTATCCCCAATACCAGCAAAGGCGAAATTTTGCCCGAATACTTATTCTTTTTTGCTCTGTTCATTTCCTGCCCTCCAAGATTAAAAAACAACAGTATTAAAACACAGTGCCCGCCAAAATCAAACTGATTTTTATCATTCCCGCAACTTTTTATACAAGCCTGATTGACTTTTTTAGCCCAGACTATACTATGAATAAAATTAGTATTTTCAGAAAGGCTATTGGCAATGAATACTTCAGTATTGATGAACTGGCGCCCTTATACCGTCAAAGAAGAAATCTGGAACTGCCTTATTCACGGTATCGGCATTGCCCTGAGTATTGCCGGTTTGGTTGTTTTGGTTGCCTTGTCCTCGGTGGAGGGCAATGTTTGGGCGGTGGTATCAACCGCAATATTCGGCGCCTCTATGATTGTGCTATATACGGCATCTACCGTTTATCATGCCGTCCCCAATCAAAAATGGAAGAAAAAGCTCAAAAAATTTGACCATATTTCAATTTATTATCTGATTGCCGGCACCTATACGCCTTTTTTGCTGGTGAATATGCGCGGCACTGTCGGTTGGACGCTGTTCGGTATTGTTTGGGGTTTGGCTCTGATTGGCACCTTTCTCAAGCTTTTAACCTCCGGCAGCGGCACCAAAGTCTGGTCTATCGGATTATATTTGCTGATGGGCTGGATGATTGTATTTGCCTCCAAAGAGCTGGTAGCAGACTTGCCCAAAATCGGCTTGATATTTTTGGCTTTGGGCGGATTGTGCTATACTTTGGGGATTATCTTTTATGTCTGGAAAAGCAAAAAATACACTCACGCAATTTGGCATTTGTTTGTGCTGGTTGGAACAATTATGCATTTCTTTGCAGTACTTTACAGCTGTGTATTAAATTAACGCATTAATCGACAACGCAATCATCGCCATTGAAACTGTAATCGGTAATGGTGTTGCCGGTTATGGTAAACAGGGTTTTGCAATAATACGGTCCGTTTTGCGCAGCCGGAGGCACGCCCCAATCAGTATTGTCTATTGCCTGATAATATATTTCTGAAGGATATGGAT
>JBNMLW010000035.1:0-7496 GCA_050875025.1 Alphaproteobacteria bacterium | reverse complement strand
CTTGACATCTGACAAATTTGGTGTTCATTTCCTCAACGGATTTTGAGGTAAAAAAATGAAAAGAAAAAATAAAGGTATTTTGTTAGGTATGGCGGCATCTTGCACTTACGGAACCAATCCGCTGTTTGCGCTGCCGCTGTTTGCTTTGGGCATGGGCGTAAATTCGGTTTTGTTTTACCGCTACTTCTTTGCCGTAGTATTGTTTGGAATTTGGCTGCACTTTTTTAAGAAAACGTCTTTGCGAATATCGTGGAAAGATGCCGCTTTGCTGTTCTTTTTGGGCACCTTGTTTTCGGTATCTTCGCTAACGCTGTTCATCGGCTATACATACGTAGGCGCGGGAATTGCCTCAACCATTTTGTTTGTCTACCCGATTTTTGTCGCGGTTATAATGGCAGTATTTTTTAAGGAAAAAATATCGCTCAAAACGATTATCTCGATTGTTTTGATGAGCACCGGCATTATCCTTTTTTATAAGGGCGACGACGGACAGAGCCTGAATGTATGGGGAATTATCTCAGTTTTGATATCGGCGGCCAGCTATGCCCTTTATATGATATGCCTAAAGAAAATGCCGCAGGTAAAGCACATACATTTTCCGGTGCTGACTTTTTATGTTATGTTTTTCGGGCTGTTTGTATTTTTAGCCAACCTCAAGTTCGGGCTGAATCTGCAAAAAATTGAATCTCCGTTTATGCTCGGATGCGTGCTGGGAGCAGCTTTGATACCGACTATTATTTCGCTGGAAACCATGAATATTGCGATTAAATTTATCGGGCCTACTCTGGCGGCAATATTGGGCGCCTTGGAGCCGGTGACAGCCGTGTTTATCGGCGTGCTGGTATTCGGCGAGAGCATGACTTTGCGGATTGCCGCCGGCATTGCTCTGATTTTGTGCTCAGTGCTGCTGTTGATGATTGACGACCACAGAAAAGCACAGCAACAAACCCGCTGGCAGAAGTTTATAGCACTCTTCCGGCGGTAAGAGTATCAACCGATTTGGCTCCGGCTTTGCGCAAAGCTCTGGCGCATTCGCGCAAAGTGGCGCCGGTTGTTAAAACGTCATCTATCAGCAAGACTCTCCGCCCTTTTACCTTTTCGGGAGATTTTACACTGAAGACATCGCGGACATTGCGCTGGCGTTCCATACCGGAAAGCTCAACTTGCGGGCGAGTCTTTTTGTGACGGATTAAAGACATGTTATCTGCCCTAATGCCGCTTAGTTTGGAAAGCTCGTTAGCCAACAGCGCCGACTGATTATAGCGGCGTTTTATCAGACGCGTATAGTGCAAAGGAACCGGCATAATAACATCTATTCCGGCAGCAAAAATATCTTTGCCGGCCACAAACATCATCTGTGCCAAAATCTTGGCATTTTCGGTTTTGTCATGAAACTTAAAACTCAAAATCAGATTTTTTGAAGATTCATCATAGGCAAAAGCCGACCGGCTAAGCCGAAAAACCGAACGTTGGCGTTTAAGACAGCGCCCGCACAGCAGCTTGCCGTTGTGTTCTTCCAAAAAGTCAAACGGATGCCCGCATTTATGGCAATAAGGCTCGGTAATAAAATGAATTTCGGCAAGACAGTCTGCGCACAGTCCGGTATTTTCTTTGAGGATTTTGCCACAGCGCAGGCAACGGGGCGGCAGAAAGCAGTTGAGAATTTGTTCCCAAATTTTCATTTAGAGTTCAGCCAGCCGTAAGTGAATATCATTAATATTATCAACCACAATCATACCGGCATCGGACAAGGCATCTTTTTTGTCTTGAGCAGAAACATGGCCGCGGGTAATGATATCTCCGGCATAGCCCATCTTGTGCCCGAATGGAATTGCATTGCCGGCAACAAAAGCTATTACCGGTTTGCGCTTTTTACGCACTTTGTACCATGCGGCGGCAGCCTCTTCAAATGTTCCGCCCATCTGTCCGAGCAAGACAACTGCTTTGGTATTTTTATCGGTTTCAAATCGTTCCAAAACATCAACAAAATCCATACCGATAATCATATCATCGCCAAGCCCAACAACGGTAGACATCCCCTCCCCGGCACGAGAAGTTTCAAGCACGGCCTCATAAGTCAGTGTTGAAGAACGAGAGACAATGCCGACTTTTCCGGCGGTATGAATATTGGTGGGATAAACCCCCAGTCTGGCTTCTCCGGGAGTGATAATACCCGGAGTATTGGGGCCGATGAGTTTGGTTTTGCTGCCGTTCAGCATCGCTTTTATTTCCAGCATATCTTTGAGCGGAACACTATCGGCAATGCAAACAGCCAATTCCAATTCCGCCTCGACCGCCTCGCTCACGGCTGCTTTGACATTGCCGGCCGGAACAAACATAATGCTGGCAGCAGCTCCGGTTTCGGCAACCGCCTCAGCAACATTGTTAAACACCGGCAGCCCCAGGTGCAGTGTGCCGCCTTTGCCGGGAGTTACACCGGCTACAACTTTGGTGCCATAATCGAGCGAGCGGCGAATATGAAATGTTGCCTGCGTACCGGTCATGCCCTGACAAACAACGCGGGTATTTTTATCTGCCAAAATAGACATCAGTCGTTGTCCTCCATTGCTTTGACCAGCAGCGATGCGGCCTCTTCGGTAGTTTCGGCCATAATAACCGGAAGTTTGGATTTTTGCAAAATATCTTTGGCCTCATCTTTGTTGGTGCCCTCAAAACGAACCACCAGCGGGACATTCAGCCCGACATCTGAGGCAACCGAAACAATGCCCTCGGCAATCAGGTTGCAGCGCAAAAATCCGCCCAAGATATTAATCAAAATACCTTCAACCCGCGGATTGGTCATAATAATCTTAATACCGGCGGCAATTTTATCTTTGTCAACGCCGCCTTTAACATTCAAAAAACAAGCCGTGCCGACACCTTTTTGGCGCAACATATCCATGGTGGCCATTGCCGCATCATTGCCGTTGGCAACACAGCCGACAGAGCCTTCAAACTCACTGTAGGTAAATTTATCTTTAGCGGCCTGCAGCTCCCGATCAGAAGCCTCATAATCATCTTTGAGGCGCAAAATATCGGCATGGCGGTACAGCGCATTGTCATCAAAAGATATTTTGGCATCCAAGGCCATCAGCTCTCCGCCGCGGAGCACCCCAACCGGATTAAGCTCTATCATTGTGGCTTCCTGCTCCAGAAAAGCGCGATGCAGACCATTAATCAGAGTTCCAAGGTTTTGAGAGGCTTTGGCCGAAAGTTTCAAAAATTTTGATACCTGCCGCACCTGTTCCGGCGTGGTCTCGCCGTCCAGATCCAGCGGCACACGCAAAATGCTGTCGGGATTGTTGACGGCAATATTGGTAATATCATCATCTTCAACCAGAGCCGCCAATAAAGTCAAAGAGGCCTTAACGCGGTCTACGGCAATGCCGAGATAGAATTTTTTATAACATCAAGATAAGCCTCAACATACAAGCGGCCGACAAACTTGCCCTGCGGCCCGGTTTGAATAGTAACAAGCGTGGCGCCCAACATTTGCTCGGCTTGGCGGCGGATATCGCGCCGGCTTTTTATCAGACGGATGCCGCCTTCAGAACCGGCGGATTTTTCCAGAAAATAGCCAAGGTTGCGAGCGCCGGATTGGATTTGAGCTTTGAGCATCCAGGGGCCGCGGGCAGAAGCTTTTAGGGCGGCTTTTCTGGCTTCGGTCGGAGTATAGGCAATGCCGCCTTTGGGAATATTAATCCCGTATCCGCTTAAGATTTTTTTGGCCTGATACTCGTGAATATTCATTGTTTATAATATCTCCGCGTAATTCTTAATCTTGTCTATCATAGAAAGCAGACCGTTGCGGCGGCTTGGCGACAAATGTTCTTCTAACTTCAGTTTAGCAAAAATATCTTCAACTGCAACCGCTTTAATTTCTGATGGGGATTTGTGATTAAAGATCATCAGGACAATGGCTATCAGCCCCTTAACAATCATGGCATCGCTGTCGCCGATAAAAGTGATTTTGCCGTCCTTATCTTTTGCAGGCACCAGCCAAACTTGAGACTGGCAGCCCTGAACTTTCCAATCATCAGTATGATATTTTTCATCCATCGGCGGAAGTTTCTCGCCCAGTTCTATAATATAACGGTATTTATCTTCCCAAGAATCCAAAAACTCAAAATTATCCGTTAGCTCTTCAATATCCATTTTATGCCTCTAAATATTCTGCAATGAGTTATTTTGTAGCATCTAAAAACCGACAAGGCAATAAAAAAAGGAGGGTATACCCTTTAGGTACACTCCTCCTTTTGCATAGCTTGTGCAGATTTTATAAACGCACCAAACAACTTTAGCGAATCGGCATCGCCCATTCTTGTCAACCGTTCAGGGTGCCACTGGGCGCCAATGACAAAATCCTTATTCCAGGGATTTTTCAACTCGACAACCTCAACAACACCATCCGGCGCAACGCCTGACGCAACCAGCTCTCCACCGTCTTTGTCAACCACCACCGCCGTCTTGTGGCAGGAATTGACATTGATTGTGTTTTTTTCCAGAATTTTGCTAATCTGAGATCCCTCGGCAAGATTAACCTGATGAGATATCCGATACGGCCTTTGCATGTGCCCGGAATATTTTTCAGAGACATCGTTGATGTTCAGCTGAACCGACGCTCCAAAATAAACCGCAAGCATTTGCTCACCACCGCAAACAGCAAATAACGGAAGCCTGCGCTTCTGGGCATACCTAATCATTGTCACATAGGCTTTAGGGCGAGGCTCGTAATCGGTATTTAGGGCTTTAACAAGCCTAAAATTACCGCCAAGCAATAAAATCCCATCGGGTTTTATGGCTTCAAGCTGCTCCTCAACCTTATCATAGGCAACAAAAACAGGATATGCTCCCTGCATCACGACAGCATCTACATAGTCGGGGAAGACTGTATAATCTTTTTCCTCTCTATCGGGATGAGAGTCTTGAGCCAAGATAATCGCGATAACCGGTTGTTCTTGTTTACGGACGATACTCGGCAAAACAATCTGCGGAGTATCTCCTTTATCAATACATTGTTTAACTTCTTGCGAAGTTACGGCCCATTGCAAAACTTTTTCGTTCGGATAGGCCAATTGCTGCATAAAAATTATTTGTACCATACTAATTCGATTTAAGTAGGTAAAAAATAGCATTTTTTTTATTGCAGCGCAAGCTTTTTTCTGCAAACAGCCTATTTAGAGCAATTCAAACATCGCGCGGGCTTCTTCGCTCAGGTTCTCAATGCTCCAAGCCGGTTCCCAAACCACCTTTACGGTAACAAAACCGACACCGTCCAAAGCGGCAACCGCATCTGCCGCCTGTTGAGGCAAAATTCCCGCCACCGGACAAGTCGGAGCAGTTACGGTCATATCAATATCAACATCGCCGTTGTCTTTTTGCTCTATGCGGTAAACCAGCCCCATATCCCAAATGTTAATCATAATCTCAGGGTCAGACACCGTCTTCAGCGCCTCAATTATTTCTTCTCGAGTAGACTTGGCCGCGCCTTCAGGCAAAGTTTTGCCGGCATAGGCAGTATAATCCTGCCGCATGGCGCCGTCTTCACCCAGACCCATGGCTTCCAGCAGTTGCTCTTCATTTTTATCGGTATTATTTTCGTCTGTCATTTTTACCCTCAAAAAAATGTTTTGGCCTTTTGCAAGGCCGCAATAAAGCGGTCAATATCAGCATGGTTGGTATAGAGCCCGAAAGATGCTCTGGCCAAAGATTCATACCCCATACGGCGAACCAGCGGCGCCGCGCAATGATGCCCGACCCTAACCGCAACGCCTTCTTTATCCAGCAAAAAGGCCAGATCCTGCGGGTGGATTCCCTCAATGGCAATAGAAAAAACTCCGCCTTTGCCGGATGCCGTGCCAACCTCTTTGAGCCCCTCGACTTCCGGCAAGCGTTTGTGCATATAGGCAGTGAGCTCATCCTCATGCGCCTTAATATTATCCATGCCCAAGTTCATCATATATTCAAGAGCAGTGCCCAAGCCGATAGCCTGCACAATTGCCGGAGTTCCGGCCTCAAAACGCGCCGGCGGCTCGTCAAAAGTGGTGGCCTGATAGGTGACAACATTAACCATATCGCCGCCAAACTGATAAGGCGGCATGGCATTGAGCAAATCAGCCTTGCCATAAAGAACGCCGATACCGCTCGGCCCATAAGTCTTGTGTCCGGAAAAGGCCAAAAAATCACAATCCAAATCCTGAACATCGGTGGGCTGATGAACCACATACTGGCAGCCGTCAACCAAAACTTTGGCGCCCACGTTGTGAGCCTCGGCTATCATCTGCTTGAGCGGAAACACCGTGCCCAAAACATTGGACATACCGGTAACGGCAACTAATTTGGTTTTGCCGCTCAAAAGGTTGCAAAACTCGCCGCAATTAAAGCTGCCGTCATCATTAATCTTAAAAATCTTCAGCTCAAAACCAATTTCATCGCGCAAAACCTGCCAGGGCACCAGATTGGCATGATGCTCGGCCTCAGAAATCAGCACATCATCCATTTTGGTAAGAAATTTGCGTCCCCAGGTTGAAGCCACCAGATTGATTGATTCTGTAGCATTGCGAGTAAAAACTATTTCTTTTTCGCTTTTGGCATTCAGGAATTTTTGCACCTTTTGGCGAGCATGCTCATATTCGGCGGTTATCTCCTCCGAGAGGAAATAAGAACCGCGATGCACATTGGAGTATTCTTTTGTATACACATCAACAATCTTGTCGATAACAATCTGCGGTTTTTGAGCAGATGCGGCAGAATCCAAAAAGGTATTGGGTTTGCCGTTAATAGTTTGGCGCAAAACCGGAAAGTCAGAACGAATATTCTCGACATCATACATTTTGATTTTTCCTAAACTGTGTGATTAGCCTGTGCCAATAATTTAATCCATTCGCGGATTTTTTCATTACCTATTTTGGCGATAACTTCGTTCAAGTAGGCATCTATCAGCAATTGTTTGGCCTCGTCCAGCCCGATACCGCGGGAACGCATATAGAATAATTGATTTTCATCCAGTTCGCCGCTGGCGGCACCGTGCGAGCATTTTACATCATCGGCATAAATTTCCAACTCCGGCTTGACATCGACCTCTGCCGTATCGGTCAGCAGCAGCGCCTTGTGCAGCTGGTTTCCCTCGGTTTTGACGGCATGAGGCGCAATGTGGATTTTACCCTGAAAAACTCCTTTGGCATCACCGCCGACAACACCTTTTACCAACTGATGAGAAACGGTGTTGGGAGCCAGATGCTCAATATTGGTAGTGGTATCCAGCGTTGCCCAGCCGTTCATTACATAGGCGGCGTTGACCTCAGCATAAGCGCCTTCGGCCAACAGTTTTACCAGAGTTTCATTGCGGCTCAGATTAGCGCCTCTTTGCAGGCAAAATCCGTTATAGCCGGCATTGCTTTCCGCCGCCACAACCGACAAGGCGATATGATCGGCTTTATAAGCTTCATCTTGGAGCTTGCAGTGCTGCAGACAAGAGGAATCGGACAAATATATCT
>JBNMLW010000034.1:0-7571 GCA_050875025.1 Alphaproteobacteria bacterium | reverse complement strand
GTGTTTATATTGGTTGGCCTGGGTATCAGCATGGCCAGCGTGCTCTCTTATATCCGCTACCGCAAATTTATTTTTGACGGCAAAAATATGATTATCGGCGACCGCCCGATATTCGGCAAAAAAAGAATCGTAACCGAAAGCATAAAAAATTATCTGGGCGTGCGTTTCAGAATCGCTTTTTATCAATCGGGACTGATAAATTGTAATAAATACATTATTGAACTCTATCATAAAGACCCAAGCAAAATTGTGCCGCTTTATATCTCCACTTCTCCGGAGGGAGTGCGCAAAAAGTGGAAAGAATATGCCCGCTTTTTCAAGATGCCGGCCTTGATTAATACCGATGAAGGACTGCAGGCCATTGACCTGAAGAATCTGGATAAATCGATTAAAGAAATGGCCAAGCTGGGTTTTGTGATTGACGATTATGATTCATACGAGGATTTGCCGGACGGAATCCGCTATGTGCGGCGCCGCGATAAAATTGTGCTTAAGGCTCGCAAAATAATCTGGGATGCCTACAACCTGATGGCTTGGTTTGCAATTATAACCATGAGCCTGTTTTTGCTGCTGATGCTGGCCAATTATGAAATCTTCCGCCAGAATCTGGCATCGGCTTTTTACGGAATTGTAATTTGCGCCGCCGCAGTAATTATTGCCGCAATATTTATACTCTTCCGCAAAGAAAAATTGGTGCTCAAAAAAGACAAGATTGTCAACACCCATAAATATATGCTGTTTTCTACCAAGCATAACGAGATTATGAAACCGGATATTGAGGCGATTGAGGTGACGGAAAATCCGGCTACCGGACGTTATTTTGTTTCGATAATATCAGACAGCCGCACCATTACTTTCGGCGCCAAACTGCCGATTAAAACCCTGCAGTGGATAAAAAGATTTTTAATCCACGAGGTGATTAAGTAAAATTCGTTTGATATTTTGGAATTAGCTTATATATTAACGTAAAGTTTATTGCAGATTTTTAGGAGATATTAATGTTTAAAAAGTCCAAAAAAACCGAAGATATTTTGGTGCAAGACGCGCTGCTGAAAGAAATCAGCGAAGATGTTAAAAGTGACAAAATGAGAGATCTGTGGGACAGATACGGATTGTTCATCATCATCTTTGTAGCGTTGGCGCTGACTGCCGCCGTCAGCTTTGAGAGTTTTAGAAACTGGGCGCAAAAGCGCGATCAGGAAATTTCCAACGCCTATGCCGTGGCAATCTCTCTGCAAAACCAAGGGCGTTTGGACGAGAGCATGAAACTTCTGCAAAATATCTCCGAGCGCTCCGGCCTGTATGCCGATATTGCCAAACTGCAAATTGCCAATATCTATTTTGAGCAAAACAAACCGCAAGAAGCCGTAGATTTGTTGCAGCAGTTGGTTACCAAACGCGGTGTAAGCCGGCAAATGAAAGATATTGCCGCTCTCAAACTGGCCGCATATAAGTTGGACTCTGATGCTCCGGCGGCAGAAATTGAAGAATTGCTCTTTCCGCTGACCGAAGAAGGCAACGGCAGTTATAATGTTGCCCGTGAATTGCTGGCAATGCTTTATATTCGCGAAGGAAATCTTGAAAAAGCCAAAGCCGAATATGAAATGATTGTCGCATCGGTCAATAGTTCTGACGCTCTGAAATCCCGCGCTCAGGATATGATTACCATTATCAGCGACCAAAATAAGTAAACGGAGACACTCAGATGCATTGCAAATATTATCGAACGGCTGCGGCTTGCGCCATCGTCTTGTTGATTTCCGGCTGCGGATTGTTCGGCAAAAAGCCGCTGGATATTGACGGCGAAAGAATTGATGTTATCCGTGAAGATGCATCTTTGGCTCCCGATTATGCTCCGGGTGAAGTAAAAATAAAGCTCCCGGCGCCATATACCAACAATAAATGGGCGCAAAACGGCGATAATTCCATGCACCTGATCGGGCATTTGGAGGCCAAAACCAAGCTGAAAAAACAGTGGAGCAAAAGTTTTGGCAAAGGCAGTTCCAAACGCGATTATCTGATTGCCTCTCCGATTGCCGCATACGGAGCGGTGTTTGCGGTTGATGCCGAAGGAATTGTTACTGCCCGCCGGTTGGATAACGGCAAACAGATTTGGAAAAAGCGCCTGAAATCGCGCAATAAAGCCGAACGCGGCGCGGCGCTCAAAGGCGCCGGTTTGGCTGAGTTTAACAAAAAGATATATGCCACGACCGGATTTGGCAGCATCTTCTGCCTGAATATGACGGACGGCAAAGAAATTTGGCGGCAGGATTTGGATATGCCGATAAGGATTGCGCCGAGTATCAATGCCGGAAGAATTTTGGTGCAAAGTTTTGACAATACGTTGACCGCGCTGGACGCTGACAACGGCAGTATTCTGTGGAAAAATCAGACTGAATCTGAGGCCACAACATTGGTCGGCGGCGCAACTCCGGCATACAGCCCGGAGAATGATGTGGTTATCGCGGCATTTTCCAACGGGGAACTGCAGGCATATAAAGCCAGCACTGGGACTCCGCTGTGGACAGACCTGCTGATATCTCACAAGCGCACAAATTCTTTGGCACAGATTTCGGCGATTAAGGCCAATCCGGTAATTGACGGCGGCAAAGTTTTTGCCATTGGGTATAACAGCGTGCTGACAGCTATTGATTTGCGCACCGGCTCCAGAATTTGGGAGCGCGAAACCGGCGGCACTAATCAGCCCTGGATTGCCGGCAACTATCTGTATGTTTTGACCAATGATTTTGACCTTTTGGCTCTGGATAAAAACAACGGCAAAATTATCTGGAATACCGCTATCCCCAAAGGCGATGATTCCGATGTCAAAAACGGCGTGTTCGGCAGCGGCCCGGTATTGGTAAACAACCGCCTGCTGGTGGCCACATCTAACGGCTATATCTTTTCAGTTTCGCCTTATACCGGCGAGATATTGGGCTATGTTTCTGCAGACGAAGGTATTGAGCTGGCGCCGATTATTGTTGACGGCATGGCAATATTCACCACCAATGACGCAGAATTGATTGCTTATAAATAAGGAAGAATCATGGTACTAAGAATTGCAATTATCGGCCGCCCGAATGTTGGAAAATCTACTTTATTTAACCGCCTGGTCGGGCGCAAAGTAGCAATTGTGCACGACAAACCCGGCGTTACCCGCGACCGCCGCGAGGCTCCGGCAAAGCTGAATGATTTGAAACTGAGCGTAATTGATACCGCCGGATATGAGTATTCTAAGGAAGATTCATTAGAAAAACGGATGTGGGAACAAACCAAGCGCGCTATTGCCGAGGCGGATGCCGCGTTGTTTTTGTTTGATGCCCGCGATGGGCTGCAGCCTTATGATGAGCACCTGGCCGGACTGGTGCGCCAAAGCGGAAAACCGGTTATATTGCTGGCCAACAAGTGCGAAGGTAAACTGCAGGAAGACAGCATTCACGAGGCCTACAAACTTGGCTTGGGCGAACCGATACCATTTTCTGCCGAGCATGGCTTGGGACTGTTAGACTTGTATGAAGCGCTCAAAGAACAAGCGGAAAAACTTCCGCCGGAAGAAGAACCGGAGACAGATAGTGCCGATGATGACGATGAAGCCTATAAAAAACGCCCGATACAGTTGGCGATAGTCGGACGCCCCAATGTCGGAAAATCTACTCTGGTAAATGCGCTGCTCAATGATGAACGAATGCTTACCGGACCGGAAGCCGGCGTTACCCGCGATGCTATCGCTACACAGTGGTCTTATATGGGACGGCGGATTAATCTGGTAGACACGGCCGGTTTGCGGCGGCAATCGAGAGTATCGGATTCTCTGGAAAAAATGTCTGCCGCCAGCACCAAACACGCGGCATTTATGGCGCAAGTGGTGGTGTTGGTGCTTGATGCCGACGCGGTATTGGATAAGCAGGATTTGACAATTGCCAGACAGGTTCTTGAAGAAGGCCGCGCCTTGGTGATTGCCGTCAACAAATGGGATATTGCCAACCGCAGAGAGGCTTTGCAGAAACTCAATGATAAACTGCAGACATCTTTGGCTCAGGCTGAAGGGGTGCCGACGGTTACAATTTCGGCACTCAAAAAAGAAAATCTGGACAAGCTTATGCGGGCGGTATTCAAAGTCTATGACCGTTGGAACATTCGTATTCCGACAGCTCCGCTGAACCAGTGGTTTGCCGATATGATAGACCGCTATCCACCGCCGCTGGGCAAAAACAAACGCCGGATTAAATTGCGCTATATTACTCAGGCTAAGACGCGTCCGCCTTCATTTTACATTTTCTCCAGCAATCCGGAGGGTCTACCTGACGCGTATTTGGGTTATTTGACCAACCAGCTGCGCGAGAATTTTGATATGCGGGGTATTCCGATCAGAATCACGGTACGCAAAACCAATAATCCGTATGCTGAAAAAGCGGCCAAAGAGGCTCGCAAAAAATAAATAAAACGCCGTCTGAATTTCAGGCGGCGCTTGTTTTAATCAGCAAGTGGCAACATTAACAGCCAACCCGCCCAAAGATGTTTCTTTGTAGCGGTTACTCATATCTATGCCGGTTGAGTACATAGTTTTAATGACGCTGTCCAAACTTACCAGATGTTCGCCATTGTTGCGCAAACCAAGACGAGCGGCATTGACTGCCTTTACGGCGCCCATGGCATTGCGTTCAATGCACGGCACCTGAACAAGCCCGCCGACCGGATCGCAAGTTAGTCCGAGATTGTGCTCCATGGCGATTTCGGCAGCGTTTTCCACTTGTCGGCAGGTTCCGCCCATGGCGGCTACTAATCCGGCAGCAGCCATAGAGCAAGCCACGCCGACTTCGCCCTGGCACCCGACCTCAGCGCCGGAGATGGAAGCATTGGTGCGATACAGGCTGCAAATTGCCGATGCGGTAGTCAAAAATTTGATAATGCCTTCTTCTATGGCATAAGGCGATTTGTGGCCGGCAAAACGTTCAAAATAGCGTAAAACTGAAGGCAAAATTCCGGCAGAGCCCATGGTCGGAGCGGTAACAATCTGTCCGCCGGCGGCGTTTTCTTCAGCCACGGCAAAACCCCATAAATTTATCCAATCAACAATCATCAGCGAATCCATGTCGTTTTTGATAAATTTTTCTTGCAGCGAGGCAAAAATATCGGCAGCGCGGCGCTTGGTATTGAGCCCGCCGGGAAGAACTCCGGATGTTTTAATTCCCCGTTCAATGGAATTTTGCATAATCTTATATATTTTGAAAATGTAATCTTTGACCTCAGCTTCACTGCGCAGAGAAACTTCATTTTGCAAAACAACATCAGAAATACTCAGATTATATTTTTCGCAACAATCCAAAAGTTCACGGCAAGAATCAAACTGATGCGGCACATTGTAGGGTTCGCGGGCAACGCGTTTGCTGACTTCATCACGGCGGGCAATTGTTCCGCCGCCGACAGAGAAATATACCTCTTCCAGCAAAGGCTTTCCATCAGCGGCAAAAGCGGCAAATTTCATTCCGTTGGAGTGTTCCGGCAAAAATGTATCTTTGGCAAACACAATGTCTTTGTCCATATCAAACGAAATGGCCTTCTCCTGCCCAAGGTGAAGAATTTTATCGCGCTCAACAGCCGAAATATACGGAATCTCGGGGTTAATGGCTTCGGCTTCCAGTCCCATAAGCCCATAAATTATGGCCTTGACCGTACCATGCCCGACACCGGTAAGAGCCAGCGAACCATACAAAGTAACTTCTATATGAGATGTTTGGGCAAAATCGCCTTTAGCCTTAAGGTTGTCAAGATAACGTTTAGCCGCGCGCATCGGCCCTACGGTATGCGAACTGGAGGGACCGACGCCAATAGAAAAAATTTCAAATAAACTGTAATACATTAAAAATGCGCCTTAATTTCAATATAATTTTTAACACCCAAGCTCTGCAAAGTCTGCGCAATATATTGCTGCAAGTCTTCCCATTTGGTGTAGTGGTCAATCCAAGCTTTGGCCTTTTGCGGAGAGCGAGAAAGCTGGATTTCGATGGTTTCTTGCAAAATTTGATGCATAGCCTGCGGCAGTTTGGCAAAATCTATTTCTAATTTGCGGTCGCTGTTAAAGCGGATAGCCCCATGCTCAAGCAAGAAATTGAAATGAATTAAATCGCCTACTCGGTGGCTTTCTATCGGTTTGGCCTTGGCAAAGCAGCGAACAATCCAGGTCGTGTAAACTTTTTTGAGCATAAGTTCATCGATAACGCCGCTTTTTACATACTCCGGCATCATAACGATTGAGACCACATCGGCCTTGTTCTCTTCTATAATATGGCGATACGCTCCAAGCGCGTCTTTAAAGTGGCTGTCCGGCCCCAAAGAATGTCCGTTTTCGTGCCCGATAACAAAAATATGATCGGCTTCATGGTCATAATATTGGTGCAGCTCCGGAGCAACCAAAGCCTCTAACAAGCGTTTGTCGCGCGCGCGGTCAAAGCTCATCCGCACCTGGCGATGATATACATTGCGCCGCCCGCCGCCGGTTTTGACCGCCAGTTTATCATCATTGGGCAGGTTTTCGGCAGTGGTAATCGCGCCGCGGCACTGAGCAAAATCGCCGCAAAGCGCTGCCAAATCGACATCAACCATTGTCTGCTTGAGAGTTTCGCCGTCGGTAATGCTTTGATGATATTTTTCGGTCTCCGGCATTTTAGCGGCCAAAGTCTTCATTTGCTCCTTAAAGGTTAGCAGCAGCTCTGTTCCCTTCTTATTAACAATACCGCAGCGGGCGCCGAGCATATCTTTGGCAATCGGTTCTATTCCGGCCTCAGACAACAGCATTTTGAGCTCGGCATCATCAAAAACCGTCGGGGTTATCTCGTCATCGTAATTTTCCCGGCTGATAGTAAATTCCAGCGGAGTGTCCTGCATAACTGCCCAATGTTTATCCGCCAGCATATCCATATCTTCATTATTTTGGATAAGCGCCTGAGCCTGCCAGCCTAAAAAGTCATTAAACACATCGTTGGTTGAATAATGCGCGGCCAATTCCAGTTCATTGGCAATTTTGGAAAACTGCGGGGCAAAATATTCAGTATAATCGATTGCCTTAAGCCCGCCTTGGCCGTCACGGCGAACCATGGTGCGGGCGGAAAGAATTTTGCGCACATCTTCTTTACGACCGGATTTGAGCATATTTTTCAAGATGCCGTGCAGTTCTTCGGGTTTCAAATCCTGAGGATAGAAATTGCGCCCCGGCAGCAAGGTCAATCCTTCAAAAATATCAATCGGCTGCAAATCTATGCCATTGCGGCCACTCAATCCGTTGAATGAATTAAACAAGCGCAAAGCCTTGGCGGCATGAGAACTGTTTGGAGCGGCAGCTTCCAGCTCTTTTTTGGCTTCCAAATTAAACGGATTATCCTGCTCTAAAGACACTTCATTCATCATTTTGCAGGCGCGAACCAAATATTGAAGAGCTTTTTTATCGCCTTCCGGCAGCTCCTGATAAGCGGGAAAACTCTCATCAATCAGTTCAACTTCGCGCAGCTTATGGGCGAAAATATCATCTAATTTTTCTTCGGCAATGGCAATTTTATATTTCATTGTTGTGTAAT
>JBNMLW010000033.1:0-7674 GCA_050875025.1 Alphaproteobacteria bacterium | reverse complement strand
GCAATTTTACGGTGACAGAAAATGCTCACGTACGCTTTTAGTACGCTCCGCTTTTCTGCACCTAGAAATTACTCTATCTACACCACTATCCAACCTCACTAAAGATTGTGCAATGTTAGAAAAAGCTGAAAATTCATGTACTACTATGTACACTAGGATTTTCAGCTTTTTCATTTTTACTTCTATTCAGCGGCTCTATCGAGCTTGCTGGAAATAGTGCAAAGAGAGCTTGCTGGAGATAGGATAGAATGTGTGGAAGACTATTCTTTGATTTGGGCGCGTTGTTCGGCATTCATGGCCTTATAAACTTTGGCGGCGTTTTCTTTAGCCCCGGGAACATTTAATTTTTCTGCTTGCCGATACAGTCGGAAAGCGGCAACCAAATTGGGGCTGACGCCGACGCCTTTGGTGTACATCCAGGCCAAAACTTCTACAGCCTTGGCATCGCTCAGGCTTACCCGATATGTAATTTCATCCAAATCAAGCGGGGTGACGCGGTTTTCCTGAACAGCTTGCAGGGTTTGCTCCCATTTTAGCTGTTTGGCTCTTTTTGCCGCCTCGTTAGCTTGAAAATCATTGGTAAGATTAATAGTTTTAGTAAAGCCTTTTAGTTCTGAATTTGTCGGAGAAGAAGCTTTTTTCAGGACTTCTTCTTCAATCAAGACATCGGGCATGGAACGGTTCTTGACAAACAGCGGCAGATATCCGTCATTGTCAGAACGGATAACATCGCGGTACAAATCATCCAGGCTTGATGCTTGCGCCAAGCCGGAATATGATAACCCGATAAGCAGGCTGAGAATGATTTGTGCCGTGTGTTTCATTTCTTTATTGCAACTTTTTAAAACAATGTAATAATACCAACAGCTTATTTTTGATGCCAGTATATTTTGCGGCTTATGAACAATTGAAGGAGCCAAAATGAAGAAAATTTATAATTCAGTTACGGAAATGGTTGGGCATACGCCTTTGCTTCGTCTGCATCGGTGGGAGCATAAACATTCGCTTAAAGCGCAGATTTTGGCTAAGTGCGAATTTTATAATCCGCTGTTTTCGGTTAAAGACCGCGCGGCATTGAAGATGATTGAAAAAGCCGAGGCCGAGGGACTGGTGAATAAAGATACGGTTTTTGTGGAGGCAACCAGCGGCAATACCGGAATAGCGCTGGCCGCAATGTGCGCCGCTAAAGGCTATAAGCTGGTAATCACCATGCCGGAAAATATGACCAAAGAGCGGATTGTCCTGATGCGCTATTTTGGCGCCGAGGTTATTTTGACGCCCAAAGAAGATGGTATGCGCGGCGCTTTGGCCAAAGCAGATATGCTTAAAGAAAAAAATCCCAATGTTATTATGTTTGAACAATTTTGCAACCAAGCTAATGTAGATGCCCATCGCTTTGGCACCAGTATGGAAATTATGGAAGAAACTCAAGGAGATGTAGATGTATTGGTTGTTGCTGTCGGTACCTCCGGCACGCTTACCGGGATTGCTTCAACTCTCAAAACCAATAATCCGGATTTATATGTAGCGGCTGTGGAGCCAAAGTCTTCACCGGTGCTTTCCGGCGGTGCGGCCGGTTTGCACAAAATCCCCGGAATCGGCGCCGGATTTGTTCCGCCCCTCTATGACAAAACTCTGGTCAACGAAGTAATGGATATCACCGATGAAGAGGCCTGGCAAACCGCGGCCGCCGTGGCCGTGGAAGAAGGCCTGCCGGCCGGAATTTCTGCCGGAGCAGCTCTTGCCGCAGCCACCAAATTGGCGGCGCGTGAAGAATTTTCAAGCAAAAAAATAGTGGTGGTGCTGCCGGATTCAATCAATAATTATTTATCAATGCTGAGTGATTAGGCAAGCTCGTCTAGCGGCACGAGCGAAAGCGTATAACAGCCCATCTAGAGCAATTTTACGGTGACAGAAAATGCTCACGTACGCCTTTAGTACGCTCCGCTTTTCTGCACCTAGAAATTACTCTATCTGGACTATTCTCCGCCTTCGCTGGAAATAGTGCAAAGGGAGTGAGGTCGCCTAGAGGTTTTCTAGAGCAATTTGTGCAGGTCGGCGACATCCTCATTTACTCTTTTGTAAACTCCGGTGTCGCCGCCTTTCAAATCACTCTATAAAATCCACTATTCAACCTCGCTTGAGATAGTGCCAGATTGTTCGGCAGAAAATTTAATTGTTGCCAACAATAAATTTTGCGACTAATTTATGCCTATGTTTTAATTTTCTGAAGAGTGACCATGAAACCGACTTCAATTCTCGGGCGCTATCTTTCCAAGCAGATATTGTTCAATTTCTTGGCTGTGTTGCTGATGATTGTCAGCGTAATTATGTTGTTTGAGATAGTTGAACTTTTGCGCCGCACTTCCGGGCGCTATGATGTCAGCTTTTGGTTTGTGCTGGAGTTGGCGATTACCAAAATGCCCAAGACCATTGAAATGGTTTTCCCGTTCGTGATGATGATTGCGGCAATGATTACTTTTTGGAAACTCAGCAAAACTAATGAATTTGTAATTATGCGGGCGGCCGGAGTTTCTATTTGGGGCTTTTTGCTGCCGGTGCTGGCAACAACTTTTCTTATCGGCGTGGTCAATATCACTCTGGTGAATCCGGTGGCCGCCGATATGTATGATATGTATGAAACGCTGGAATACCGCCTCAAAACGCGTAATCCTAAGGCAGTGTTGTTTTCTGACCAGGGATTGTGGATACGCGAGGCTATAGATAATGATAATGTCATGGTTTTGCAGGCGGAATCTTTGCGGCAGGAAAAAGAAGACCTGCTGCTGCGCGGTGTGACAATTCTGGAGATGGACAGACGCTCTCAGCCGAGCCGCCGTTTGGAGGCTTTTGCCGGCACTTTGAAAAATGGATATTTTGAACTTAAGGACGTGCACATATTTAAGGCCGGCGAACCCACGGCGGTGGTGAACAGCCTGCGCTATAAAACAGTGCTCGACGTTGAGCGGATTAAAGAAAATTTTGCCGCGCCGGAGGCAATATCCTTTTGGGATTTGCCGGATACTATCCGTTTTTATGAAATGTCGGGATTTTCGGCACAGCGGCACCGTTTGCGCTACTATTCGCTTTTGGTTTCGCCATTCTTGCTTTGCGCCATGGTGCTGGTGGCGGCTGTTTTTGCCCTCCGTCCGAATAATCGCCGCGGCGGCGTTATGTTTTTGATTGTGGGTGGCATAACTACCGGTTTTGTGGTGTATTTTTTGACCCAGCTGGTGTATGCATTCGGGCTTAACGGCTATATTCCGGCGGTGCTGGCTGTTTCTACTCCGACGCTGATTGCCGCTCTTATCTCTGTTTCGGCTTTGCTGCATTTGGAAGATGGCTGATAAGCAAAAATAATGCTGGATTTTTAAAAAGTTTTCTGTTATACAGTTTGCATAATAATTGATAATATTAGATGAGCGAGGCAAAAGCCTCGCTCTTTTATTAGGAGAATCCGTAAATGGCAGCAATGCAGGCTATAGAAAATTTGTTGACGCCGGTGGTGGAGAATCTCGGTTTTGAGATTGTACGGGTTAAGCTTATCGGCGTTCAGAATCCGACTTTGCAGATTATGATTGAGCGCAAAGACCGCAAAAATCTGGTGGTGGAAGATTGTGCTACAGTCAGCCGTGCGGTTTCTGCCTTGTTGGATGAAGTTGATCCGATAGAAGGAGAATATTCTTTGGAGGTTAGCTCTCCGGGGTTGGATCGGCCTTTGACTAAATTGGAACATTTTGAACGTTTTGCCGGATATGAGGCGCGAATCGAAACCAATACCGAAGTTGAAAAGCGCAAACGTTTTAAGGGCAAAATATTGTCTGTTGACGCCGAGCAAAACATTCATTTGGACATGGACGGCACGGAATATGCCATTCCTTATGCCGCTGTTGCCAAAGCAAAACTTATTCTAACCGACGAGCTTTTGGCTGAGGCCGAGGCTGCTGAAGTTGATGCAGAGTTGTAACTTAAATAAATAACCGAGGAAAAAATGGAAAACATTGAAAATATGCCAAGACCCGAAATTATTTTGGTTGCCGATACGGTAGCTCGGGAGAAAAATATTGAGCGTGATGATGTGTTGGAAGCAATGGAAATTGCCATCCAAAAAGCAGCCCGTTCAAAATATGGTTTTGAACATGATATCCGCGCTCATATTGACCGCAAAACCGGCGCCATCAGCTTGGCCCGCTATCGTGAAGTTGTTGCTGACGGAACCGAGATTGAAAATGAGGCCGCTCAGCTTTACTTGGATGATGCCAAAGATTATGATCCGAAAATTAAGGTCGGCGAATTTTTGATTGATCCGCTGCCGCCGATTGATTTCGGCCGTATTGCCGCCCAGACAGCCAAGCAGGTAATCGTGCAGAAAGTTCGCGATGCTGAGCGCAATAAGCAGTTTGAAGAATACAAAGAAAAAATCGGCACCATCATCAATGGTACGGTAAAACGCGTTGAATTTGGCAATGTGGTTTTGGATATCGGCAAGACTGAGGCCGTTTTGCGCCGTGATGAGATTATTCCCAGAGAGCAGTTTAAGAACGGCGACCGCGTCCGCGCGTATGTCTTGGATGTCCGCCGCGAGACCAGAGGTCCGCAAATCTTTTTGTCCCGCACTTGTCCGGAGTTTTTGGCCAAGTTGTTTACTTCTGAAGTTCCGGAAATTTATGACGGCATTGTAAAAATTATGGGCGTTGCCCGCGACCCCGGTTCAAAAGCCAAAATTGCCGTTCGCTCCGAAGATGTTACGGTTGATCCGGTTGGCGCTTGCGTCGGTTTGCGCGGTATTCGCGTTCAGGCAGTGGTTACCGAACTGCAGGGCGAAAAGGTAGATATCGTGCCTTATTCCGAAGACAGAGCTCAGTATATTGTCAGCGCTTTGGCTCCGGCAGAAGTTACTAAAGTGGTTATTGATGAGGAGAACAACCGAATTGAGGTTGTGGTTCCGCAAGAGCAGTTCTCTATTGCTATCGGACGCCGCGGACAAAACGTAAAATTGGCATCTCAGCTGCTGGGCTGCGATATTGATGTTTTGACCGAAGAACAGGAACAAGAGCGCCGCAAAAATGAAAATAAGGTTCGTTCTCAGCGCTTTATGGAAGCTTTGGACGTTGATGAGATGATTGCCCATCTGTTGATTGCCGAAGGTTTCTCTACGGTTGATGAGATTGCAATGGTTGATTTGAAAGAGCTTTCGGATATTGAGGGCTTTGATGAGGATGTGGCCAAAGAGCTGCAGTCTCGTGCTCAGGAATATGTTGAGAAACGCAATAAAGAATTTGCTGAAAAGAGCAAGAGCTTGGGCATTGATGATAAATTGCAGTCAGTTGAAGGGCTTGACCGCGATATGCTGCTGACATTGGCCAACAACAATATTAAAACTATTGATGATTTGGCAGATTTGGCAGCCGATGAGCTGATTGAAATCTTGGGCGAAAACACCGTTTCGGTTCAGGAAGCTAACAAAATTATCATGAATGCGCGTGAACATTGGTTCACTGAAGAGAAGTAATTGCGAATCGGACAAGTGGTTGCGCCGGGCATTAAAATGCAGTTCGGCCAACCGCTTTGCTGATTGCTGATAATGCTTTTATTATAGGATAATTCGGAAAACAAAATGAAACAGGAAGACACACAAAGAAAATGTATTGTTACCGGCGAGGTGCTTGATAGAGATAAGCTGCTGCGTTTTGTGGCCGGACCGGATATGACGGTGATTCCTGATTTTAAGAAACGTCTGCCCGGCAAAGGCGTGTATGTTGCCAACTCGCGCCGCTTGTTGCAAAAAGCTATAGCCGGCAATTTGTTTGCCAAAGCTCTAAAGCAAAAAGTCAAACCGGCTGAAGGTTTGGAAAATATGGTTGAGCATTTGCTGCGGCAGTCGGCATTGCAGGCAGTGTCGCTAGCGCGCAAAGCCGGGGATTTTGTTTCCGGTATGGATAAGGTGGCAGAAGCCGTGCAAAAAGGCAAAGTTGCTTTTTTGCTGGAGGCTAAAGATGCCGGTGCCGACGGGCGGGAAAAGATTGCCCGTATGGCTAAAGGCTTGAAGATATTTGAATTGTTTACAACCGAGGAGTTAGATCTGGCGCTGGATAAAGTAAATACGGTTCATGCCGCTTTCTTAAAAAGCGAAATGTCCAAAAAGGTCAGTCATGAGTTTGGAAAACTGGCTGATTTTCTAAATTCATAAAGTTTTGACAGAATACATGGAGAATATTTGATAATGACAGAAGAAAACACCAAAGGAAGATTAACATTGTCGGGAAAATCGACCCTGACTCTCAAAGGTGTAGGCGATGCCGCACGCTCCTCGAACCGTGATGGTAAAAAGGTTGTGCAGGTTGAGGTGCGCAAAAAGCGTATTATAACTCCGGGGGCGGCAAAGCCCGAGGCTAAAGTTGAAATCGATGCTGATACGGCCGCTAAACTGCGTTTGATTGCCGAGGCTAAGGAATTTGACAACAAACGCCGTCAGGAGGAAGAAGAGCGCAATGTTCTGCGTCAGAAACAGCGCGAGGAAGAAGAACAAGAGCGTAAAAAACGTGAAGAAGAGGCTGCTGCCGCGGCTGCCGAAAAGGCCAAAAAAGAGGCTCAAGCTGCGGAAAAAGCCGCTGCCGAAAAGGCTAAAAAAGAGGCTGAAGCCGCTGAAGCAGATGCCCGTCAGAAGAGCAAAGATAAAAAGTCGCGCGATTTTGACGAGGATGAGGAAGAAGATGCGGTTTCTTCTAAAAAGAATCCTCATCAGTCCAGCAAAGAAGAAGTTTTTGAACGCGAGCGCAAAAAAATTATGAAGAGCAGCTTTGAGCCGCAGCGCCGCGGGGGTAAAATCAATATTCACAGTATCGGTTCCGGTGATGATGACGATGATGATTATGGTTTCGGCGGACCGCGCCGCCGCTTTAAGAAAAAGCAGCCTAAACCGGTTCAACAAAATGCTCAGCCGCAAGAGAAGGTTATTAAGGAAGTGATTATTCCTGAGGTTATTACCGTGCAGGAGTTGGCAAACCGTATGGCCGAGAAGAGCGCCGACGTCATTAAAAAGTTGATGAGCCTGGGAGTTATGGCAACCATTAACCAGCCGATTGACGCTGATACGGCACAAATCGTGGTAGAAGACTTCGGGCATAAGTTTAAACGTGTGGCCGACAGTGATGTCGAGCAGGCTTTGCAAAAAGATGAAGATACTCCGGATAAGCTTTTGCCGCGCGCGCCGGTGGTTACGGTTATGGGACACGTTGACCACGGTAAAACATCTTTGTTGGATGCTCTGCGCGAAACCAACGTTGCGGCTAAAGAGGCCGGCGGTATTACCCAGCATATCGGCGCTTATCAGATTACGGTGCCTACCGGAGATAAAATTACCTTTATTGATACCCCGGGACACGAGGCGTTTTCTGAAATGCGCGCCCGCGGTGCCAAGGTGACCGATATTGTAGTTCTGGTGGTTGCTGCCAATGACGGTATTATGCCGCAAACCATTGAGGCAATCCGCCATGCACAAGCGGCTGAAGTGCCGATTGTGGTTGCAATTAACAAAATTGATTTGCCGGGCGCTGATCCGATGAAGGTTAAAACTTCTTTGCTGCAGCACGGAATCGGTGTTGAGGAAATGGGCGGCGAGTGTTTGTGCGCCGAGGTTTCCGCTAAAAAACGCATTAACATTGACAAGTTGGT
>JBNMLW010000032.1:0-7871 GCA_050875025.1 Alphaproteobacteria bacterium | reverse complement strand
ATCTGGAACAATATTGCGTGGATAAGCTGCGGAATTTCGGAGTAAAAAATATCTGTGCCTCCGGTATTGATACATACGATAAAAACAACGGATATTTCAGTTTTCGGCGCAATACTCATTTGGGCTTAATTAGCCAGCCTAAAGATTTTCCGGTAGAATTGAGCGCTATCGTCTTATAACTCGGCATTATCTCTTTTATTTTTATGAATAACGGTTATAATCGCCTTGTTGGTGCAATAATGTAAGATTTTTTATGTCTCCTTTTGGTAAATTGACATTGGCTTTGGTCGGTCTGCGTTTGTTTGGCGCGGAAGGTTTTTTTATCGGAATGTTTTTGGGGCATTTTCTGATTGACCGCACTCATCTTATTGTCTCTTTGGAGCGGCGGTTGAGCATAATCGATGATAATATCCGTTTGCTTTTGCCGTATAAATATTATCGTTTTTATAATCGTTTGGACGGGCATTTCTGGGGCAAAATCTGGGGACTTATTGTGGGCGGAACTCTGTGGGGTTTTGACGGTTTGATTCTGCTGTTTATTGTTGGCCATTTTGTTTTTGATACGCCGGACAGCCACCACGCCCGGCGTTGGCGCAAAAAATTTGACCACCTTTGGGATAACCATTGGGGAACAATCGGCGGAGCCATCGTAGGTTTTGTCTGCCGAAGCCGAATCATATTGTTTTGCGGAGTGATTATCGGTTTTCTCGGCGATTATTACCGGATGGAAAACGCAACTTTGATACCGATTGAGGCGGTTCGGCATTTTTGGAAACGGATTAATCCTCTGAAACTCTGGCGCCACTCCAAAGAAGCCAGACATGTTTCGTTTATTCAGGCTATGGCCGGTTTGGCCGCCAAGGTTGCCAAGGCCGATGGGCAAGTGAGCGAAAATGAAATCCGAACCTTCAAAAAGCTGTTTGTGGTCAAAGAGGAAGAAAATTCCAAAGTTGCCAAGGTGTTTAATGAGGCAAAAAAATCAGCCAAGGGTTATGAACAGTACGCCGTGCAGTTGGCAGGAATCTGCGTTGATAATATAGAACTGCAGGAAAACATACTTGACAACCTGTTTAAAATTGCGGCGGCAGATGGAAATATCAAAAGCGAAGCGTATGACTTGCTGGCAAAAATTGCCAAATTAATAGGACTGCCGGACGGAAACTATGAAATGATTAGGGGGCTGTACACGCCTAAAGCGCAAAATTCGGTAATCCAAGATTATTATGATGAGCTGGGGGTACTGTATTCTGCTTCTGATGCAGAAATTAAGGCTCGTTGGAAAGAACTGATTATTCAGTACCATCCGGACCGGCAGCAGGCTAACGGCGCGTCGGCAGAAGAAATTGCAGCGGCAACCGCTAAAATGGCTAAGATTAATTTTGCTTATCAGGAAATTGTAAAAATGCGGAGCGGAAAATGAAAAAGATATTGTCCGAATATTTTGATGAGCGAGATGCTCCAATAGATATGCTGGTGCTGCATTGTTCGGCGCAAACCGGTGCGGAAATGCTTAAGGTTTTGAATGAGCTTAAGCTTAGCGTGCATTATATTTTAGATGAAAACGGCGAATTAATCCAATGCGTGCCGGAAGAAAAACGTGCCTGGCATGCCGGCAAAGGATTTTGGCGCGGTAGCGATGCCAGCCTTAATTCCCGTGCAATTGGGATAGAAATATCTTCGCCAAGTTTGGGGCAGGATGCATATTCGGAAGCACAGATAAATAAATTAATACCATTTTGCAAAAAAATAATTCGTAAATATGGTATTCCGGCACAAAATATTGTCGGGCATTCAGATGTTGCGCCGACCCGTAAACCTGATCCGGGGTTGGCGTTTCCGTGGAAACGCTTGGCTAAGGAGGGGGTAGGTTTGTGGTATCAGCCGCGTAATGTTGCTAAAATCAATCATAGCAATGTGGCGGAACTGCTGGCGGCAATCGGTTATGATACTCGTGATGAACAGGCGGTTTTAGCGTCAGCGTATGCATTTTGCCGTCATTTTTTGCCGCAATATGTGCAAAAAGACGCTGATGTTTTTCATCTGGTGGAAAATATTTTGCCGGATAATTTTAATTTTATGCAAGAACCAAAATTTGTTGAAACGCTTAGGGCGGTGGCTTGGAGCTATCAACGATAATTTGAAAAGAGTACTTTTATGTGGATTTTATATGCAATCGGAAGCGCGTTGTTTGCGGCTTTGACCGCTATTACGGCAAAAGTCGGAATATCTAATGTTGATTCCAACTTGGGGACGGCAATCAGGACATTTGTAGTTTTGCTTATTGCGGCGGGGATTGTTGTTTCAGGCAAAGGCTATCAGCAATTGCCCAGCATCACAGGGAAAACATGGGCTTTTTTGATTATATCCGGAGTGATGACGGGATTATCGTGGCTGTGTTATTTTAAGGCATTGCAGATTGGCGAGACCAGTAAGGTTGTTACGATTGATAAATTCAGCTTGATTTTGGTGTTGTTGCTGTCGGCAATGTTCTTAAAGGAAACAGTAACTCTCAAAATGGTATGCGCCGGAATTTTAATTACAGTCGGCACCGTATTGATGGTGATTTAATCTGGTGTAGTATTTCTTGCTAATGAGAGGGCGGGAAATGTTTTCGCAAGGTAAACAGCGATTCTTCTTCATATTGATTTCAAAGGCGTCTGTGACTTTCAAAATAATGTGATTTACTTCAGATACAAAGACTTTTTGCAGCTACCGACAATAAAACCTATCCAGCCTTATGTCAAATCGTTATTCCCGATGGTAGGGGTGGCCGGAAAGAATCGTTTGGATGCGATAAATCTGTTCGCTCAGGACAGCGCGCATCAGCATGTGCGGAAGCGTTAATTTGCCGAAAGAAAGCAATAAATCCGCCTTATCGCGGGTCGATTGCAGGTGTCCGTCTGCACCGCCGATAAGAAAGCAAATTTCTGATGTGCCGTTTGAGAGCCAATTGCCGATTTTGTGCGCCAGGTCTACGGAAGAAATATTTTCGCCGCGTTCATCAAGCACAATCACTTTGGCGCCGTGAGGAATTGAAGTTTGTAAAAATCTGGCCTCATCTTCCTGCGTGGAATTATCTTTTTCTTTGACAATCACTTCCCAACCGGAGCGTTTGATGTATTCGGCAATAATGGCGGCTTCGGGAGAATTTTTTTTGCATTTGCCGATAGCCAGAATGAGCGCTTTCATTGATATACTTTCAAATCAAATACGTTTTGCAGGAAAAACAGCGAAATATAGCAGACCATGGCGGCAATTATCGGAGTGCTGACCCAGCTGACGGCGATACGGCTGATAAGCCGCCAGTTTAGCGTGCGTCCACCTTTGGCAATGCCGATACCCATAACCGCGCCGATAACTGCCTGAGAACTTGATACCGGAACCAGCGGCAAAGCCGGGAGCCCGTGAGAAATAAGAAATGTTTTCAGCCCTTGAGAGGCAAACAAAAACAAAACCATCGATTGGGCAACAACCACTACCCAAGCCATCAGCGGCGACATGCGCATTAGACCGTTGCCGACGGTGTTCATGACTTTTTGCGAATAGGTAATGACGCCGACTCCGATAGCAATACTGCCGATCAGAAACAGTACCTGCGTGCTGTTTAGAGATATTCCAAACGGCAGAGTTATGCCATGCAGCGGGCTGGAGGGTACAAATACGCCCATAACGTTGGCAATATTATTGGCGCCAAGGGCATAAGCTCCGAAAGCTCCGGCCAGAATTAGGCCGATACGGGTATAAGAATCCTGGCGCAACAGATGCAATTTCGATTTGCGGATTATTTTGCGAGTCAGCCAATAGAGAATCACGGCAATAATTCCGGAGAGAATCGGACAAAAGACCCAAGTGCTGACAATCTGCGAGAGCACAGATATATCAGTCGGCTTGGAGGCAAAAAAGTTCCAGCCGATGATGGCTCCGACAATTGCCTGCGAGGTGGAAATCGGCATGGACAGATTAACCATCCAATAAATGGTCAGAGCGGCAGCCAAAGCGGACATGAACGCGCCTGGCAAGGTGTTAATACTGCCGAGCTGTCCTAATGTCTGGGAGGCGCCGGAACCGGCATAAACCGCGCCGAGAAGAATAAAAATTGAGGAAATTATCGCGGCGGTGCGGAATTTTACCATTTTGGTACCGACGGCGGTGCCAAAAATATTGGAAGCATCGCTGGCGCCCAACGACCATCCTAAAAACAAACCGGAACTCAGGAATATAAAAAAGGTCAAGTCCATTAGTTATACGTCCCGTTTGATGGTAAAAATCAGCAGTCCGTCAATAAAATCTTCGGCAGTGTCGGCAATGTTGCCGATGTCGTTAATAAAAGTGCTCAGCTGCAGCTTGTTGGCCAGAGGCAGATCAGAATCAAAAATGGCTTCGCTCAGCTTGCGGGAGGCGGCATCGGATTCGTGCTCAATAAAATATACTTTTTGCGAATAATCCCGGACGGTGGTTAAATCGCGGAAAAATGCCCGGCTGGCCTTGGCCATATTCTCGGCGCATTCGGAGCTGAGCGAGCAAAGTTCTTTTATGCGGGTATGATATTCAGCGGGAACATCGGGACGTTCGCAATAAAATTTGTAAGTCACTTCATCAAATTTATTAATTACTTTATCCAGATTTTCAACCAACTGCAAAACATCGGCGCGCAAGTCGGGAATCAGGTTTTGAGTATAGAGGTTGTTTTCGATATCGCGGCGCAGTCCGTCGGCGTCATGTTCAATTTGCTTGATTTGTTTGGAAAGTTTGCGGTAGTCTTCGCTGCGCTGTTCTGAAAGATATACGCCGACAGCCTTTTTGAAGGTCATGGCAGCGTCAATGAGTTTGTCATGAAAACAGTCAATTTTGTTTTCCAGCGCGCGGGTTTGCGAAAATATCGAAAGATTAATATGGAACATCTGGTGCCTCTAAAACAGGTTTTAAATTTCTTTAATTATACATCCGGATTTATGAAGAAATAATTTATCATAATCTAAATAATATGCAAATTTAGACTTGTAAATATCTTTATATTTGTTTAGATTAGAGGCGTTGATTATAATATTTTGAGGAATTTGCAATGAATAAAATTAATGCTGTTTATGTATCATTGCTGGCTTTGGTTGTGGCAGTTATTGCACTGGTTATGTGCATCTTTTGCTGCTGCGGCAACAAGGGCGGCAATGTTGAAGAGACCTTGAACAACAATCCGGAACTGATTGTTAATGCTATGCAGAAATATGAAGTTATGCAGAGAGAAAATGCTCAGAAGGCTGCCGAAGAGGCTTTGGCTAAGAATGCAGATGCTCTGTACAACAATGCTGCCGACGGCGTTATCGGTAATCCGGAAGGCACTGTTACTTTGGTTGAATTTTTTGACTTCTCCTGCGGTTATTGCCACAGAATTTATCCGGTATTGAAAAACGTTGTTGCGGCTAATCCGGATTTGAAACTGGTTGCTAAACCGATGGCTTTCTTGTCTCCGATGTCTCGTTATGCCGCTAAAGCTGCTTTGGCTGCCAAAGAGCAGGGCAAGTTTGCTGAAGTTTATTCTGCAATCTTTGAAATTAAAGGCCCGTTGACTGAGGCTAAGATTGACGAAGCTTCTGTTAAAGCCGGCGCTGATCTGGAAAGATTGAAAGCTGATATGGAATCTGAAAATGTTAATAAAGTGATTTCTGAAACAGCTTCTTTGGCCAGCACTATCGGGGTTAACGGCGTTCCGACTTTGGTATTGAATAACAAGATCCTCCAGACTTTGGATGAAGGCGTTATTCAGCAAGCTATCAACGCTGCCAAATAACTTTTGAAATCAAAAGAAAAAATCGGCGGTTCTTTATAGAGCCGCCTTTTTTTTGCCTTGAGTTTTGGGAAGAAGGGCACTATATATAAACAAAAGTTTGTTTATTCGTATCAGAAGGAATCCACATGCAAACAGGAAGGAATATTATTGTCTGGATATTGGCATTGGTGCTTTTGTCCGGAGCAATGAATATGTTTATGGGTAACCGCAGCGGGGCAAATGCCGAAAAACTGGCTTTTTCGGAGTTTATGGATAAAGTCGAGGGTAAAAAAGTTGCGGAGGTGACAATTTCCGGCGCGGATATCAACGGTGCTTATACCGATGGAAAAAAGTTTTATACCTATGCGCCTTATGACCCGTCAATGATTGAACTGCTCCGCAAAAATGAGGTTAAGGTTACCGCGCAGCCGGAAGATAATACTTCTGATAATTTGTGGGGAATCCTGATATCTTGGTTTCCGATGCTGCTGTTGGTCGGTGTTTGGATATTCTTTATGCGTCAGGCTAATTCCGGCAATAACAAGGCCATGAGTTTTGGCAAGTCTCGTGCCAGATTGATAGAGAATACCAAAAAAGTTACGTTTGCTGATGTGGCCGGCGCGGATGAAGCCAAGCAGGAACTGGAAGAAATTATTGACTTTTTGAAAGATCCGGAAAAATTCCAACGGTTGGGCGGCAAAATTCCTAAGGGCGTATTAATGGTCGGCCCTCCGGGTACCGGTAAAACCCTGTTGGCAAAAGCGGTGGCCGGTGAGGCCGATGTGCCGTTCTTTTCAATCTCGGGTTCAGATTTTGTGGAGATGTTTGTCGGCGTGGGCGCCAACCGCGTGCGCGATATGTTTGCTCAAGCCAAAAAGAATGCTCCCTGCCTGCTGTTTATTGATGAAATCGATGCGGTGGGGCGTCATCGCGGCGCCGGATTGGGCGGCGGAAACGATGAGCGCGAGCAGACCCTGAACCAGCTGCTGGTGGAGATGGACGGTTTTGAGGATAATGAAAATGTTATTATCATTGCCGCAACCAACCGTCCGGATGTTTTGGATCCGGCTTTGCTGCGTCCGGGGCGTTTTGACCGCCAAGTTACGGTAACGAATCCGGATAAAAAAGGCCGAGAAGAAATCCTCAAGGTTCATGTTAAAAAAGTGCCGTTGGCCAAAGATGTTAATTTGTCGGTGGTGGCGCGCGGAACCCCGGGATTCTCCGGCGCTGACTTGGCCAATTTGGTGAATGAGGCTGCGCTTTTGGCGGCACGCAAAAATAAGCGCAAAGTTACTTCTAAGGATTTTGACGAGGCCAAAGATAAAGTCTTGATGGGCAGCGAACGCAAGTCTATGGCAATGGATGAAAACGAGAAGAAACTTACCGCCTATCATGAGGCCGGGCATGCTATCTGCTCGCTTTATGTGGAGGAGACTGATCCTATCCATAAAGCTACAATTATCCCGCGGGGACGCGCTTTGGGTATGGTGCAGCAGCTGCCGGAAAAAGATCAGTATTCTTATTCTAAGATAAAGATGCTGTCGCGTTTGACAATTGCGATGGGCGGACGAGTTGCCGAGGAACTGAAATTTGGCGATAAAAAAGTTACCAGCGGCGCATCATCGGATATTGCCGGCGCAACTAATCTGGCTCGCTCGATGGTTACAGAATGGGGAATGAGTGATAAACTCGGGCCGGTTCTTTATGCCGAAAATACCGGCGAGGTCTTTTTGGGCAAATCGGTTACACAAAGCCGCAATATGAGCGAAGAAACCGCCAAATTGGTTGATGAAGAAATCAAACGTTTGTTGGTAAACGCTCACGCCGAGGCAACCGAGATTCTGCAAGAGCATCAGCAAGAATGGGAAACCCTTTCCAAGGCTCTGATGGAATACGAGACCTTAACCGGCGACGAAATAAAAGACGTGATAGCCGGCAGGCCCATTGACAAATCCGATGAATCTCCGGTAGCGGAAGAGAAGAAGGTGCATTCGTCTGTTCCGGAGGCGTAAGGGCGAGGTTGTCTAGCGGCGCGCAGGCGAAAGCGTATAACAGCCCATCTAGAGCAATTTTACGGTGACAGAAAATGCTCACGTACGCCTTTAGT
>JBNMLW010000031.1:0-7910 GCA_050875025.1 Alphaproteobacteria bacterium | reverse complement strand
TTTGTCCGCAAAGCAAATGAAAAAACGTATTCTCAAACTTGAAAAGCTTGATAAAAGTACAAATTGGAATTTTGGCATAATGTCCAAAAAAGAAAAGCTTTATAAAGAAGCTGAAAATTATATAAATACGGTTCTTGATGGTAAGATATCCGTTAAACCGGAAGACCGCCGGACATTTATCAAATATGTAAAATTTTTCATCTATCCTATTTATCAGGATAGCCCGGCGCAGCAAGTCTTGGCTAAAATACAAAAACAAATTGCCGAGCAGCCGGCTGCGCAGTCAACACCAAAAGAAAAAAGCTCTTGGGGAAAATCCTTGCGCAACCGCATAAGCAATAAAGTTAAAATTGCTGTTGTGACAACTTTGGCCGTTGCCGGTTCTTTGATGGGGTTAAAGTCTTGTGAGAAAGATAAGCAGGATGCAATTCCTCAAAAGCCGAAAAGTGAAATTATGGCTGCTCCTGCCAAACCGGTTGTTAAAGACTCTGTCTCTGCTCCTAAAAATACTCAGATTGAGTTTGTTGCGGCACAAACTTCTTCCGAGCAAAAGATATGGAACAATTACTATGATAATACCGTAGAAATTTTCATGTCTGCTACTCAAAAAAATAAATTATATGCAAAAATCGAAAGCCAAATCGCAAATGGTATTTTTGAGCTTCCGGACGGCGTCAGCAAAGAAAAGTTTGCGTATTGTGTGGCCGTTTATAAAGAGTATGGCCTGAAAACTTCTTTGGAAAATGCCTTAAACAGCACAACTAAGCTGTCTAAAGAAGCCGCTCAGCAAATGGAAAAAGATATCAGCGCCGCCGGTAAAAAAGGCGAAGGTGCTAAAAAAATTGCAGAACGCGTCAATCACGGAAGATTGAAAAAATACAGCAAGTTTGACCATTCATCTTCCCGTTTGCAAAAACAGCATGCCAAGACCTTAGCTGATATTATGAAACTGAAAGCCAACGGCGGACGATAGTTGCAGTTGACTGCCTTATGGATATGGGTTAACCTTAAGCAAGATTACTTTATCAAGAGGCAGATATGAAAAATAGTTCTCAACAATGGCTGGATTGGGCAAAAGAACTTCAAGCAATTGCGCAAAACGGTCTGACTTATACCAAAGACAAGTTTGATAAGGAACGTTTTGAACGTCTGCGGGAGATTTCCGCCGAGATTATGAGCGCCTACAGCGGACTGGCTATTGAAAAAGTGCAGGGGCTGTTTTGCAGCGAGAGCGGTTATCAGACCCCGAAACTTGATACCCGCGCTGCAATTTTTCAAAATGATAAAATCCTGCTGGTGCGTGAAAATAACGGCACTTGGGCGCTGCCCGGCGGCTGGGTTGATTATAATCAAAGCATAAAATCCAATACCGAAAAAGAGGTGTTGGAAGAAGCCGGCTTGCAGGTGCGCGCGGTGCGGATTATTGCTCTGCAGGATCGCAACTTGCACAACCTTCCGCCTTATGCCTATGGGGTTTGCAAGGTGTTTGTGGAGTGTGAGGCAATCAGCGGCGGTTTTTGCTCAAATATTGAGACAATTGAGAGCGGATATTTCGGAATTGCCGAGCTGCCCGAAAATATGGCGGCGGAAAAATGTACGGCAGAGCAGGTTAAAATGTGCTTTGCGGCTCATAATAATCCTGCTTGGATTGTTCCGTTTGAATAACCTTTTATTTGTCTGCGCATTACATAAATTCTAAACTGGCATAAAATTTGCATATATACCTGTGAGTTAGTTTAAACATTATATCACGAGAGGTATATCATGGCACTCAGTTCATTTATGCCCAGCACGACGGGATTGGAGGCTCAAGGTCACGCTTTAGGCGAGGTTGCGACCAACATTGCCAACATGCGCACGGTGGGCTATAAGTCTAACCAGACCATGTTCTACAGCCTGCTGGGGTCTAATCCGGTAGTCAAGTCTCACAACAGCGGAATTGCCTCATCGCGGGCAGATATTGCCGGTGTCGGGTATTATGACCGCACCAATATCTTAGATGGCGGCCTTGTTGCCACTACAGGCAATAACTATGATGTGGCAATTTCCGGCAACAGCAACGCGTTTTTCACTTTGCGGGACAGCTTCGGCAATATGTATTATTCCCGCGCCGGAGATTTCTCTACCCGTACGGAAGGCGGAGTTACCTATTTGGTCAACAGCAGCGGCCTGAAAGTTCAAGGCTTTCCGTCAATTGACGGGCGGGATGAATACGGCGTCGGCGCAGAGGATATTGTAATTAAATATCCCGAAAAAGTGCCGCCGATTCCCACCACGGATTTGACGATTACAGCCAATGTTCCGGCTACCGGAGTTGACAGCAGCAGCTATTCCATGACGGTTTATGCTCCCACTCACGACGGCGAGACCATGAATATGGTTTTCAAAAAGGTTGAAGGCCAGCAGAATTTATGGGAACTTTCGTTTTCCGTAGAGGGCGGAACCGCTACCGGCAGCGTAACGCAGGTACAGTTCAACAGCCGCGGAGAAATCGAGACGCCCAAGGTTTTGGATGTTAGTATTGCTTGGGATGACGGCGACACCAATCAGGTGCATCTGGATATTTCCAATATGACGCAATTGGCCGGCGGCTCCGGTACCACTTATGTCAAGCAGGATGGCGCCCCCGGCGGCCAGTTTGTCAAGAGCTTTATTGACAAAGACGGAGTTGTCAAAGCCTATTACAGCAACGGCGATACTTACAACTTTGGCAAAATTGCTCTGACGGCATTTACCGCGCCGGAGAATCTGACTCCGATAAACGGCACTTTGTTTGAGGCCAACGGCGAGACCGGAAACACCCATTTTGTGGAAGATAACGGCATCTTGCAACCTCAGGCTTTGGAACAGTCAGCTGTAAACGTTGAAGAAGAGTTTTCTAATATGATTGTGGTGCAGCGGGCATACAGCCTCAATACGCAGAGCTTTACCGCCACCAACGAGATGCTGCAGCAGCTGATTGACTTAAAAACCTAGTTAAAGATAATAAAAAAGGAGCCGCAAAGGCTCCTTTTTTTGGTTGCACTTTAGCAATTATTTGGATTTCTTAGAAAGCTTGCTGCTGTTGGCGCTTTTGCTGCTGGAGAGTTTGGAAGAACTCGGATTCAAAACAGTAGCCTTAAAGCTTGCAGATTTCAGGCTGGCAGCTCTGGCAACAGTTTTCTTAGCGGCAATAACGCGGCTGGAAGCCAATTTTTTGCTGGCATTTTTCAATGCAGACATAGCATTCAACTGGTGAATTGCAGCATCCCAATCCTGAGCGCTGGTGTTGGCCGGGCAGCCGTTGTTCTGCCAAATATAATAAGCAGCTTCAGCAATAGCTTTGTCATTAAATTTAATCATTGTTAATCTCCAAATATCAATATAAATTTTTCAAATCGAAAATAAGTTACGCATAAAAGTTTAATAAACCGTTTATTTTGCGGCTTTTTTCTTAATAAAATCAACAATTTTACAAATAATGGTCTAAAATGTGACAAAATTATTGAACTTTCGTCCAGAATAAATTATAAAGAATAAAACATCATCAGGGGAGGGCATCATGTCAGAATTGGGAACCAAATATATTTTTGTCGGCGGCAATAACAAAAACCGGATTGGCGGCAGCTGTTCGATTGTGGAGCACAAATATGATGCTTATCGCCGCCCGGCCCGCATAATGTTTGATCTTGGCGCATTGTTTGCGCCGGAATATTGTTTAGATGTTGATGCCGCTATACCTGATGTCAGAGCATATATTGACAGCGAGGAAAAAACAGCCCCGCAAAAAATTGACGCAATTTTTATCTCCCATGGGCATGAAGATCATATCGGCGGATATGTGCATTTGGCTCGCGCCGGCTTCGAACTGCCTCCGACTTATGCCTCAAAAGGCACGCTGGAACTGCTCAAATCAGCTTTGCAGGATGCCGGAATTGAGGCCGCAAAATGGCCGCAGCTGACAGAGGTTGAACCGGGGCAGCCGATAAGATTTGACGGCGGGGTAGAGATTGAAGGAATAGCCGTTTCGCATTCGACAATCGGCGCCATGGGTTACCACCTGTTGACTGAACTGAACGGCAAACCGGAAGCCGGAATTTTTCATCCCGGAGATTATCACCTGGGCGATGTTCGAGTTGGCGCCGGGTTTGATAAGAATGTTCTTATTGATTTGCTGCGCCGCAAACCGGTTACCAATGTGATATTAGATTCAACATCATCAGGTTCTGATGATAAATATTTGGTCACTCATCAAGAGGCTGTAGACAATACGCTGCAGGTAGTGAAACAGCATCCAGAAAAACAGGTTGTTTCGGCGGTTATATCACGTAGTATTCAGAATTTGGCCATTGATTTGGATGTTGCCCAACAAAGCGGCCGCAAGGTATATTTGGATGGCTACTGGTCAAAAATTGCTTTTAAAGCCATGCAAAAGACCGGAATAACTGAATTTGATAATGTGGTATTTCGGGGCAGTGCGTCGGAGTATAAGTCCAAATATCCGGCCTCACAGCGCTATATTATTCCGAGCGGAGCTTTTGCCGAATCCAAAAAAGGCCGCAAATCAGGCTTGTATAAAATGTCTGAACAGGAAAAAGTTAAAACTTCCAAAGGCGGTAAAAAGAAGCATGAAAATAATGCCGCGCAAAAACTCGGCCATCCGGATTTTGTGGTTGATGTCAATACATTGATTTTGGCGCGCCAACGCTGCATAGAAGATATCAACGGCAAACAGGTACGCGCCATGTATGCCCGATTAGCGGCTTTGGGCGCAACTATTGTCGCCAATGAAGCAGAAACCAAATTGGGCAATTATCCGACAGCCAAAATGCAGCGGAGCGGCCATGCCGTAATGTCAGAAACTCAAGAGATGGTGCGGCTTATTCAGGACAATGTGTCCAATCCGCAAGATGTGGTTTATATCCCCACACACGGCAATCCGGCACAGCTGATAAACACTGCCAAGGCTGTCAAAGCCGCCGGCGCCGGTTTCTTTTTCAGCAGCAATCTTGATGTCTTGCAGGTTGGCAACGGCAAAACGCAAAAGGTAGATGAGCTTGCCTCTCAATATTGGATCGGCGTATGTGAAGAGAGCGACAATGCGGCAGGTTCCCGTACTTATACTTATTCGCTGATAGATGAAAATTTTGTGGTTCAGCAAGAACTCAAGAGCGTAAAAACCCGCCTCAACCGCAGAGCCGGAAAAATATTTAATCCCAAACGCGAAAACTCCGGCCGGTAGCCATGTAGCCTATTTTAATATGTAAAAATCCCTTAATATCAGCCTGTTGCAGCCAAATATTAAGGGATTTTTTTGAGGATTGCGGCTATTCTAACTTTATGGTTAAAAATCCCCGCGCTTGTTTTTCATTCTCAACATCATCATACCCGACAGTGACGCCGGTTCGAGAGCCGTTTTTATCTACATCTAAATGCATATAAGCTCCCTGAGAATTGTCCTGATTCAAGCTCGAAGACCAATAATCACCGGCAAAAACAGGCAATTTCGCTTTTTTGAGAATAGGGTTGATTAACTTGCAGTTATCGCCTATCTTTTGCAACAATTCAATTGGCGGCAGCACAAAGCTTTTTCTTGCCAGCCCCATGTGAGGCCAATTTTGTTCGTCCACTTGTTGCTGCGCATTTGCAAAGTTTGCGGTTTCCCAGTCGAGCCGGTCAAGCGTGTCTCCATACACAATTAAATTTTCGACATCGACATAAACGATGACGGCCATTAATTCCTGCTTCCAGTAATTAACCATCTGAGGCGGAATATAGGTTGAAGATACGGACTCCCCTGCATACAAAAACATTCCGGCTTTGATTTCTGAAATGTTTTTGGCATTAAGCCTGATAAAATCCACCTTGGATATAAAATCTTCTCTTTTTTTATCCAAAGCTTTTTTACAAGCTTGCTCTTCTCTGCGTTCCTCTTCTTCCTGGACAATTTTCTTCAAGCCGGAAAGAGAAATTTGTTGTTCATCTAACCACGCTTGCAATACTTCTTCTTGTGAAATGTCTAAAGATTTGAGGTGCTTTTGCAATTCTTCGCACTTTGTTTCATTAGAACTCCAGCGGAATTGTCTCATCCAATATTCCATAACTTTGTCTTGCGATAGCTTGAGTGACTTACGGAATTTTTCCAGTTGTTCAAAAGGCGTATCCCATTTCATAACGTATAAAAATTAAGTTTATAAATTTATTCATAATAATAGTCGTTACGGCACCATGTATAGCATTTTTGATATTTTTGTCAATAATCCGGACTATCCATATTAAAAATAATTTATTCCAGTTTGACACTTACATTTAGTATGTATAAAATCGTAGCAAGTTTTAAAAAAGTCACAAAATTTAAGGATTTCAAAATATGGGGCAGATAAGCCAAAAACAATTTTATTTATACAAAGATAACAATGGTAATATTAATGTTCGGGCAATGCTGCAAGACGATACGATTTGGCTTACGGCCAAACAGATATCAGAGCTGTATGATACAGATTATTCTAATGTGATTAAACATATCAAAAATATATATAAGGATGAAGAATTGGCAGAAAACACGACAATTGCAAAATTTGCAACTGTCGTGAAAAGAGGTTTTAGAGGTGAGGTTGAAGAGAATATAGATTATTATAATTTGGATATGATTATTGCTGTAGGGTACCGTGTAAACACCAAAAAAGCTACCGCTTTCAGAATTTGGGCAACAACAGTTCTAAAAGAATATATAACCAAAGGTTTTGCTCTGGATGATAATCGTCTTAAAAACGGCAAGCAGCTTGATAAAGCTCATTTCAGAGAGTTATTAGATCGTATTAAAGAAATCAGAACTTCTGAAAGAATGTTGTATCAACAATTAAAAGATATTTATGCATTGTCAGAGGACTATAATAATAGTAATGCCGCAAGTTTGATATTTTTTGCGAGGGTGCAAAATAAAGTTCATTATGCGATTACAGGCCAGACCAGCGCAGAGATTGTTGTAAAACGAGCAGATGCCGAAAAAGAAAATATGGGACTGACAACCTGGAAAAATTCTCCTGACGGCCGTATAACTAAGGGAGATGTTATTGTTGCCAAGAATTACCTCAGTGAAGGAGAGTTGGACGGACTTAAAGACATCGTAAATATGTTTTTGGATTATGCAGAAATGCAAGCTAAATCTCAAACACCGATATTTATGCAAGATTGGCTCACTAAATTGGATAATTTTTTAATGTTTAATGAGAAACCAATCCTTAATGGCGCCGGCAATTATTCTCGAGCTCAAGCTCTTAAAAAGTCTATTATGGAATATGAAAAGTACAAACAAAAACAAAAAAATATAGAGCGCGAAAAATCACATCAAGAGTATATTGAAGATATCCAAGAGCTTAGTTCTTTGTTAAAATGTAATAAAAACCACAAACCGATTTAATAATATGCAGGAGGTATAAAATGTCTTACGTTGAAAATACTTTATCTAAAGATGAAAAAATTATTCTAGACATACGGCCACATTGGAGTAACTACATAATATCCTCATTTATTTCTATTATATCATTAATAGCATTGTGCATTCCTAATCAAAATATTGAAGATAAGATGCTAATGTTTTTTGCTCTGATAGTTGCTTTGTATTTTTTACTCAAAACATTGTTCAGGGAAATGGTTGTAACTAATAAACGCGTTATAAACAAATGTGGGATTATTAGTGTAAAAACAGAAGAGCTTAAAAATTCAAAAATTGAAGCTATAGATATTTCTCGAAATTTTATAGATGTCATATTTGGATGTGGTAGCATTTATTTTTCAGGTACCGGCACCTCAAAAGTAGTTTTTGCAGATATTGATAATCCTGTAGAAGTTAAAGCTAAAATAGAAGAAACAATAGCAAGCGATGCTCAAAGTGTAAATTTGCAGAACTGTTCAGATACAATAGTATGTAG
>JBNMLW010000030.1:0-7955 GCA_050875025.1 Alphaproteobacteria bacterium | reverse complement strand
CCTTTACACCGGCGCCGTCTCCATCAAAACAGCAAATCGGCTCCGGCACAACTTTCCAAGCCTCTTGGATTTGATCTTCAGTCAAGGCCGTCCCTAAAGGAGCCACCGCATAGCCGATGCCGTATTTATCCATAGCAATCACATCCATATACCCCTCGCAGATAATCATCCGCTTGGCCTCATAGCCGGCATCGCGGGCATTATTCAGATTATAGAGCACTTTGCGTTTATTGAATATCGGAGTTTCCGGCGAGTTCAGATATTTGGGCTGGCTGCCGTCCATAACCCGCCCGCCGAACGCAATCACTTTACCGCGCTTATCAATAATCGGAATCATCACCCGATTGCGGAAAAAATCATGCGAACGCCGCCCTTCGGGAATTGTCAGCAGTCCCAGCTCCGCCATCTCCGGCTCAGTTACCCCTTTAGAGGCCAGTTGCGCCTTGAGTCCGTTATTATTGGGAGCATAGCCCATCCGGAATTTGGCAATTATGTCATTGTCAAAACCGCGGCCATAGAGATAATTAAGAGCCTCCTGCCCCGCGGTCAAGCGCAGATTTTTCTCAAAAAACTTGCAGGCCATTTCCATAATATCATAAGCCGAACTGCGTTTTTCAACCTGCTCTTTGCTCTCATGGGTGAGTTTGGGCAGCTCCATACCGACTTTGTGGCCGAGTTTTTCTACCGCGTCAATAAAACTCAAGCCATTTGCATCCATCTCAAACTTGATGATATCGCCATGCGCGCCGCAACCGAAACAGTGATAAAAACCTTTAGCCTCATTCACCGTAAAAGAGGGAGTTTTTTCATTGTGAAACGGACACAAACCGGTATATTCCCTGCCCTTGCGGGTGAGTTTTACTTTTTGCCCCACCACATCGGCAATGGATATTTTTGCTCGCAATTCATCGCAAAATCTTTGTAAATCGGTTGTTGACATCGTTTCTCGGCCAAATTTGTTTTTTGTTACTTTAACAACCTGAACTTTTCTGTCAAGGGGTGATTATCGTGCACCGGCTGTAAACAATATTCGTCCATTCTACTATAGAGATTATAAGAGCTGAAAATTCAAAATTGAGCTTTCAGCCATTCAATTTTGCACGATTTCAAGCAAGCTCGGCTAGTGGTGTAGATAGAGTGAAAAACAAAGCGGTTGAAATTCTAGTGTACATAGTAGTACATGAATTTCAACCGTTCTGCTGTTTTTTGCTCTAGATGCGCCGCTAGACGAGCTTGCCTAATAAAGCGAAGGCGGAGAATAGTCCAGATAGAGTAATTTCTAGGTGCAGGAAAGCGGAGCGTACTAAAAGCGTACGTGAGCATTTTCTGTCACCGTAAAATTGCTCTAGATGGGCTGTTATACGCCTTCGCCTTAACTCAGGCGAGCCTTAATAATGCCATTCGCCTTTCCCATATCCAGCTGCCCTGCATATTTGGCTTTCAGAGCACCCATAACTTTGCCCATATCTTTCATGGAAGATGCGCCGGTTTCAGCAATTATGGCCGCTATGGCAGAGGTCATTTCCGCCTCGCTCATCTGCTTGGGCAAAAAGCGCTCAATAACCGCGATTTCGGCTTTTTCTTTATCGGCCAGTTCCGGACGGTTGCCGTCAATATACATTTTGATTGATTCGTTGCGCTGTTTAATCATAGTCTGCATCATGGCCATAAGCTCAGCATCTGTAGCTTCTTTGGCACCTTTGCCGCGAGCCTCAACATCTTTTTCTTTTTGTCCGGCAATGATTAGGCGGACAGCGCTGGTAGTTGCGGCATCATGGGCCAACATTGACTCTTTAAGAGCCTTTTGCAAATCTTCACGTAACATCTATTTTCTCCTTAATTCAAATTGATTGTCCCCACTTTACTCGGCAAACGTAAAAAAATCAATTGCCTTTATGCATCGGCTGCACTATTTTTATCTGCAGCAAGGAGGTTTCAACATGAAAAAATTTATGATTGCCTGCGCGGCATTAGGCCTGATCAGCAACGCCATGGCGCAGGAAAATGAAATTATCAACGCCGATGTGCAAAAGAGTTTTGAACAAACTCAAGCGGCAATGCAAAAATCCGTAGAACAAATGGATCAGCAGATGCAGAAGGTTTTGCCGGCTGTGAGCGAAAGCATGAGCCAGATGATGCAGGATTTTTTTAAGACTATTCCCCCGCTAATGAAATCAATTGAGGAGAATCAGGTTCTGAGCAAGGCCGCAGACCAAATGAGCCAGGAAATTAACACTCAGGTCAAAGAAGTCAGCCGCAATATTCAGGACTTTAGAGCTTATCAACAGCAAAAAGAAAGCGATTCTCAAGACAAATTTATGGTATCGGGCAGCAAAAATGACAACGGCCGTACCCTTGATTTTGCCTTCAGCCAAAATGATGAACGCTTGGCCGAGCTGCAAAAAGCCTTTACCGCCAAGACATCGCCCGATCAGCGCGAAGATTTCAGCCTGACAGACTTTAAGAATCAAAAGCTCAAAGGCAAAGATTTTAAGTTGGAATACATTAACCAGCATGCTTATCTGATTTATGATGACGGCGATTCTTATTGCTATATCACCGGAATTGCCGACAACAACATTGTGGTAAGGGTACAGACCGGAGGAGCCGATGCCCCCGCCCGCGCCCGCAACTTTATTATGAACAGCAGCCGTCAGCTTCAGAAGTAGCGGCGCAAAGAAAGCATGCTTTCTTCTACATCGCGGCCGTAGTTTTGCTCATATTTATGCTGCAGAGCTGCGGCCCAATTTGTATTGAGAGTAACAGCTCCTTCAAGTTTATACACTGTTTTGCTGCCGATTTTGGCCGAGGCATAAGATTTTTCCATTTCCGCCAAAATCCGCAAACGCCCGAAATCGGCATATATACCGCCTTGCAGCCCTAGCGCCGCATATTGGTTCTGCGGCAAAAATCCGCCGTATGCGCCATGAGTATTAGCAAGCCCGAACACCCAGATATTTTCCGCCAGCGCAAAGGTTCCGCCGCCGCCCACCGTCAGATTGGCAACATAGCCTTCTTTTTCGGTTTGAGGATTTATCTCGCGGCTGACATCTGCCAAAATCTGAAAAGATACCGGCATAAACATCCGGTCTATCGGCGATATTGAGCGGATTCCCAACAATTCAAACTTATGAAGTAAATATTTGTCGGAATTATCATAGTGGCGCATGGTGGTATTCAAAAAATTGATTTCGGCTCCGCGCAAAAAGCCATAATTATCATCTGTCAAAGAGTGATATGCCGGCCGATAAGAAATCTCTTGAAACCCTTTACCATTGCGCACGCCGGCGCCGATTGTCGCCCGCATGGAATCATGCGCCAGATACGGAGCTTTGCCGTCTTTAAGCTCCTCGATGGTGCCGGCGTTTTTCAGAGCATTGCGGGCGCGGAGAGCGGCAAAACTTTGGCGGCGGTATTCGCCCAGTTCCAGTTTGTGCGCCACATATTGATATTGAATAAATTGATAAGCCGTCTCCGCCACATTGGCTTTGGCTGTTTCTGACAAACCGTCCATGGTGTAATCATGCGTTTTCAGCACCTGATAATAGGCTTTGCGCTCTTCATCAGACATCAAAGCTACCCGATGCTTGATTTTATTTTGCCGCGACGGGCGATAATTAATATTCTTAACCAGCCCCGGAGTCCGCTGCACCGCTTTGATTGTATCCAGCGGAATAGTCTGCACCGGAAACTTTTGCGCCAACTGCAAACTCGGGCGCACCGCATTTAAAGTTTCCATCAGCATATAGGAGCAGTTGCGGGTAAAAAAGAAATAGCGCGATTGGGTTTGTCCGATTTCCCATAAATGAGCCACAAAAAAGTCCAGCTCCTCAGGCGTAAAATCCAACTGCAATTCCCAAATATCACGGTTTTCGATGTTGTTATAGGTATTGATGATGTCATAATAAGGTTTGACCGTAAACCCGCCCAAATATCCGCCGGTGAGCCCATAAACGGCAAACAAAACACTGTTTTCCTGCCCGCCGGTAAAAGCGCCGTAATTTGCCCCGTGCGCCAACAGCTGAGTGCCTTTGCGCGCCGTATCTATCCGCAGCAGCGTATGCCCGAAGAGCGAGGACGGATTATTCATATAAGCGTCTGTAAACAAAAGGGTCACGCCGGCCGGACGCAAGTCATCATAAAATTGCTCATAATCAGCGCAATGCGGAAATTTTGACGTTACCAATCCGGCTTTGTACAGCAACTTATAGCGTGACGGAAACAAGCACTTGGTCGTGTCATCATGCCCGGCAAACAAGGCTATTGTGGCATTAAGTTCAGCCTGAGGATTAATTTTTCCATCCGCTGCCAAAAAGAAATTTTCTGAATCTACCGTGCTTTTATAACCGGAACCTCTGGCCTGATAGTGCCCGACCGCCAGCCACTCCGGAGAATGCGCAAAATCAGCTACAGCAGCGTTAGCCGATGTTGCAAAAAGCACACAAAAACAAAATACAAATCCCAAAAATTTCATTTTAAATATTAAAGATTTTTCAAAATGGAGCGATTTGCATTGCCACAAACCGCTCCAGATATAACGTTATATAGCATAGGCCAGATAAAGTAATTTTCCTAAACAAACCGCTTTAGATGGCCTGTTATACAATGTCCCATAAAAATTCGGAGAACAGGTTAGATAAAGTGATTTAAAAGGCGAAAGTACCAGAGCACACATAGAAGTACGTGAGGACACTTTCTTTCCTCGTGCAAATCGCTTTAGATGGCCTGTTATACAATGTCCTATAAAAATTCGGAGAACAGGTTAGATAAAGTGATTTGAAAGGCGAAAGTACCGGAGCGTACATAGAAGTACGTGAGGACACTTTCGACCTGTGCAAATCGCTTTAGATGGCCTGTTATACGAGTTTTATGCCAAGGACATAACCTTAACAGTCAAGTCAACAGCATCAACATTTTCGCTGTCAAACAGATAAGCGAACTGAGACTGAGCTTTGGCACCCAAATCTTTGCTGTCTACATTCAGAATACCGGCCAAGGTTTCAATGGTTTCGCCGTGTCCGGCAGCTGAATCCATTGCAAACTGTTCCATATTGTTTTCCAAAAAGGCCAATACCATTCTGCCGGTACCGCCGGTAATACGGCCGTTCGGATCACAGCCAGAAGTACCGAAAGTAATACCGAAAGTCTGAGTACCGAAAGTTCCGTTAGTGGTGGCAGCCAATACCTGAGGGCCGATGCCGCTCTGGCCGCGCCAAGCCATAGAACCCAAACCGCAACCGGTGCTGTCTACAGCCTCAGCCGGAGCAGATGCCAGCATGGCAGCGCCGGCCAACAAAGATGCTAAATAAATTTTATTCATTAGATTAGTCTCCAATTTTTTGTTCTAACCGTTGTTATGCTATCACATTATAAAAATAAAAGTACACAACAAATATATATTTTTGCTCATAAAAATTTACTTGATTTATTTTTTATTGGTGTTAGATTGTTGGGCATCAAATAAACAAAAACACGGGCTGTGATGGAGTAACCCTCCCTCGCAGTTCGTTTTTTCTAACTCTAAATATTTTTTGCAACAGGTGATAAAGATGGAAAAATTTCCTTTGACCAAAGTCGGGTTTGAGGCCCTTGAGCAAGAACTCAAAAACTTAAAAGGCGTTGAGCGCCCCAACATTATTGCCGCCATTGACGAGGCTCGTTCTCACGGCGATTTGTCCGAAAATGCGGAATATTCTGCCGCCAAGGAGAAACAAAGCTTTATTGAGGGACGGATTCAGGATTTGGAGGCCGTATTGAGCCGCGCTCAGGTTATTGATGTTGCCAAATCTCACTATGATGCTGTTCGTTTTGGCGCTACCGTTACCGTTGCTGATGAAGACACTGATGAAGAAAAAACCTATCAAATCGTCGGCGATTATGAAGCTGATATTGAAAAGAACAAAATTTCTTTGTCTTCACCGCTGGCCAAAGCCCTCATCGGCAAAGAAGTCGGCGATACCGCTGACTATATGGCTCCCGGCGGACGCAAATCTTTTGAAGTTGTAGAGATTCAATATATTTAATTCTCAACAAAAGATGCTTATATCAAAACCACCCTGCGGGGTGGTTTTTTATTTATCGGGAGAAGAACATGGATAAGCGTAATTATGATGAACTGTATGACCACACTTTGGATAATTGCGACTGTGATGATGACAGCAACTGCGGCTGCACCTACCCTAACAACATCAGCAATCTCTACAACTGTACACCGGAGCAAAACTGCAACAGCGAGAAATTGGAAGCATCGGACAAACAAGACAGCGCGCTTGCCAAGCAAAAGTAATTTTTCTATAATGCCGAAAAATTGATTTTTGCGGAGAAACAAATATGGCTGAATACAAATCCAAAGTTCTGATTATCGGCTCCGGTCCGGCCGGCTACACTGCCGGAATATATGCCGCCCGCGCCGGGCACCAAACCGTGCTGGTTTCGGGCGAGCAAATCGGCGGACAGCTGACCATGACTACCGACGTTGAAAACTTCCCCGGTTTTGCCGAACCCATTGCCGGACCGGAACTTATGGAACGAATGCGCAAGCAAGCCATCACGCTCGGTGTAGAAATTATTGATGACCGCATTGTAGAAGTTGATTTTCAGCGCCGCCCGTTTGTATGCAGTTCAGAAAATCACAACCAATTTTGCGGAGATACCATAATTATTTGCACCGGAGCCTCTGCCAAATGGCTTGGATTGCCAAGCGAAGATAAGTTTCGCGGCTTTGGAGTTTCCGGTTGCGCAACTTGCGATGGATTTTTCTACAAAGGACGAGATGTCGCTGTCATCGGCGGCGGAAACACTGCCGTTGAAGAAGCGCTATATCTTACAAACTTTGCCAAATCAGTAACCCTCATACATCGACGCGACAGCCTTAGAGCAGATAAACTTATGCAAGAAAGACTAAAACAAAACAATAAGATTCAAATAGAATGGAATTCAGTCGTCGAAGAAGTTTTAGGTACAGAAACCCCTCGCATGGTTACCGGACTAAAATTAAAAAACGTACGCACCGACAACCTAAAAAGCATCAAAATTGATGGTGTATTCATTGCTATCGGACACCACCCCAACACCGATATATTTAAGGGGCAAATTGAGCTAACCAATGACGGATATATTTTAACTGCTCCGGATAGCTGCCACACCAACATTGCCGGAGTTTTTGCCGCCGGAGATGTCCAAAGTCCTCAATTCAGACAAGCAATTATAGCCGCCGGTAGCGGCTGTATTGCAGCCCTTGAAGTCGATAAATTTTTGCAAGAGCAATAGCAAAATTGCAACATTATCACCCCCATCTAAATCTTCCCCCGTCGATGGGGAAGACTTACAAAGCACTATATTTTAAAACAATTTTAATATAGATTGTGCTGCTTGGCTGGCTAATGACAGTGAATTAATCGCCAATTGCTGCCGCGTCTGCAGAGCTAACATATTAGCTGATTCCTCATTCATATCGGCTAGGGTCAACTTATCCGCGCCCTCGGTGAGAATATTAATAAGACTTTCTGTAAAGTCTTGTCTGGTTTGGATGATATTATAATTATTGCCTAACTCGCTATCGACTTTGCGTAAGGTTGAGACTGCGGATTTCAGTTGCTCAATGCTGGCTTTGATATCACTCAATGTCTCCCATTGCGCCGCACCCAAGCCTAAAGCTGTTGAACTTATATCCGTGCCCTTAATCTCATAAGAATGACTGCCGTTCTCGTTGAACGTAACTTTAAGGCTGTCGCCTTTGATTAAATTAATTCCCTGGTAATTGCTATCTGATATTAGCTGGTCGTACGCATTGAGCGCTGTGGTAAATTGTTTGGCGTATGAACTTGTCGAAACGTCCAATGCCTCAACCTGACGATTGCTGACACTTATCTCCCCTCGCCCTTTGGCTATGGCTGTATAAATATTGGGATTACTTTCCCAATAATAATCTTTGATTGTGGTGATATTGGTGCCAT
>JBNMLW010000029.1:0-7969 GCA_050875025.1 Alphaproteobacteria bacterium | reverse complement strand
TCATTATCCAGCAGGTCATACAAATTTATAATTTTACCGTTTTTAGAAACTTTGATTAATTCTCTTTCCAAAAATTTGCGGTATTTCAAATTATGATAACCCCGAACAATCGGTTGAGCCGTCTTCATCAGCCATTTGGTCAGATTAAACAATTGTACGGGGCCGCTCTTGTTTTGAATATTGGCATAAATGCGGATAATGGCTCCGGCCTGCAGCAAATCCTGATTGGCATTCAGGTCGGTCAGAATGCCGTCAATTTTTTTGCCCATTTTGCAGCGCAGATAGGCAATGATATTTTTGTCATAGGGTTTGGCATCTTTGTTGGCAGAATAGTTGCTATCCAGAGCTCTCAACAGCCGAGAAGGCGAATTTACAAATTCTTTGCCGACCAGCTGGCTGGTGCAGGGCAAGTCTTCGTCAAAATCATACATAATGCGGTCAATGCCATAGCCGTAATCGCTGCGAGCCAAATAGACCCTGAACTCGTTGCTGTTGGCCGGTGCATGAATAAACGGCTGTTCCTGATACCAGGTCTTGATGATATCGCCGGACAGAACTTGATAAAAACAATCTAAAGACTGGTTGCTTTTGAGATAGTAAAAAATGGCTTTGGACAGGCCGCCGGGAAAGACATAAATATCTCCGCATTTGATTGGCAGGCTGTAATCCAGCAAAATGCAGATTTGCGCCACCAAAAACCGGCTGATATTAGGATTTTCTTTTTCCTGCTGTAAAAGTTTTTCAATTTTATTATAGAGCTTTTCGTTCTCTAGGCCGTTTTTTATCCATTCCAACAGTTTGCCATTGTGAATTACGGTCAGCCCGTCTTCCGGATTTTCCAGCAAAGTAAGGGCGGCAGATTTGGCTGTATAATATTTTTCTCCGCCGATTGTCAGCGCCCGCATGGATTTATCGTTGGCCTCGTTGGAGAAACTGGAAGTTTTGCCCTCCAGATAATTGTAAATCTGTGTGCTGTTCCAGCGGTTTTCGGCGGAATCGTCAAGCATGCCTTTGATTATCTGAACAAATTGGCTCAGCAGTTTGTCATTTATGGTAAGCGCGGCAATAGATCCTTTTTTGAGTTTGAGGCGCAGCAGCTCCGGCGTTGACATATCAGAATTAAGTTCGTGCTGCAAAACTATGCCCAAGAGGGCGGCGCCGGATGCATAAATATCATCAGCGCTGCTGCCTTGTCCGCGTCCCTGCGGAATGCAGAGCATACTCTCTATTGTTTCATAAGCAGCCGGCTGATAGAGAGCCGGAAATGTTGCGGCACAGTCGCCCAAAACCAGTTCGGAACATTCGGCATCTTTATAAAAAAGGTTATCCAAACGGATGGCGCGGTGGGTAAGATTATAGCTTTTGAGCGCCTCACATCCGGAAACCAGTGATAATACCAACGATTTGAATTTTTCAGATGATATCTTTTCGTCAGAAAATTTGCTTGAAGCCTTGGGACCGGTCGGGCGGTTGTATATCAGCGCCATATTCATGGTCTTCTGCGGGAGGTAGTTTACAACGCTGTACTCTACCAACTTGAGCAGATTGGGGTGATCAATGGCTTTGAGGTATGGCAACATGGACATGCGCGGCGGAAAGTTGTTGTCGCACAAAAGAGCAAACAGCTCGCGCTCTGGTTTAATTTTGTCTTTTACGGCATAGGCTTTGGCGCCGTTGGCATCTAAATCCGGCAACGGCGAATTATAATCAATCTCAAAACGCTCTTTAACCAAAAAAGTATTTTCGGATTCGTTGGTCAAAACCGCGGTTTCTGCTTCCGGCGTTTCGGCACTATCAGAGCTTGCCGCAATTTCTGCGGCATGAGTTTGTCCGGTTTGGTCTTCTGTCGGTTCCGGAGCGGTATTTTCTTCTTCTGCCATGTTGAATTCTTTCACATTTTTTATAAATAATGTTAACTATAATCTAATATTGTTAAAAAAATACAAAGATTTTTGGCATTGTTTTTTTGTAAAATAGATTCTAAAATCAAGAAAATTTTGACAGCAGGCGGATAATGGAAAGCGAAATTACTACAAATATTGAAGATTTGGATAGAGCAGAGGGCTTATCTGCCGCGGCCAATGCCGATTTGTCGCTTTTGCAGCAGGCTGCTGATTATAATGTTGATTTAGATAGTTTGGAAAGCCCGATTAATCAAAATGTTCAAGCGGAAATTCCGCAGCAGCAACAGGTTAAGAGCAAAGAACATTTCTTTTGGCAGGATATGGATGTTAATCTGAACGATATTGTTAATTTGGTTATGAATACGTCAGAGCGTCCGATAATTATGGTCAGCGATGACAAAGCCGTGTATTTTAACTATACCGCAATGCAGATGCTGGATATTAAGAATATGCGGGCAGTGATTGATGAGCCTTTTTTGAGCTTTGTCGATAAAGAAGACTGGAATGTTTTGACCTCCAATATCGGAGAGATGCTTACCGCTGCCAAAAAACAGCCGATAAAACTGCGTTCGCTGAAGGGAAAGGTTGTGCCGGTAGAATTTCAGGCTATATATTTGCCGGATTCCAAACGCTTTTCTTTTATTTTAGTAGGCGGGCATGCCAACAAGGCGAGCAAGCCGTTTTTTAATAATTTATATGATGACCTGACCGGTTTGCCAAATTTCTTTCTGTTTGAAGATAGAGTGCAGATGGCGGTTAATAACGAAAACTACAAAGATTCCCGTCTGCCGAAAGATTTGATTGCGGTTGCGTCGGTCAGCATAGATAACATTGAAATGTTCAGAAAGCTGCATTTGGAAGAATTTGCGCTGAAGAAAATAGCCAATACTTTGGTTCTGAGTCTGAAAAAAAATTATACCGTAGCCAAGGGGCTGAAATATCAGTTCTGGATACTTATGCCGGATATCGCCAATAATTATGATTTGGATATGGAATTGAAGAAACTAATGGCTGTTTTTAAGGAAGGCGTGAGCGATAATTTTACGACCCATGAATTAACTGTCAGCGTGGGAGTAAGCGTTTTTCCGGCGCCGGCAAGGTCTGCTAAAAAACTTATTGAGCAGGCGATTGAGGCAGTAAAAGAGGCGCAAAATTCTGCAGAAAGTTCAATGGTCTTGGCCAAGAGATAAAAAATCCCGCCTTATAGAGGCGGGATTTGCAGATTGTGCTTTATCTTAGCGGCGGTCGCCCATAAAACGCATCAGATAAATAAACAGGTTAATGAAATCCAGATACAGCTCCAGCGCGCCAACCAAAGCCTTTTTGGTGATGGTTTCTTCGCTGTCTGCGCTGAAATACATGTTGCGGATGCGCTGGGTATCATAAGCAGTCAAGCCGACAAAAATACCAACGGCCAGAATTGATACGGCATAGTCAACGCCGGGGCTCCGCATAAAGAAGTTTACAACCATGGCAATGATGATGCCCCACAAACCCATGTACAGAAAAGAACCCATAGCCGAGAGATCGCGCTTGGTGGTATATCCGTATAAGCTCATGGCGCCAAAAGTTCCGGCTGTAATCAAAAAGACGCGGGCGATGCTGGCACCGGTATAAACCAGCATAATCGGGGTTAAGGACATGCCCATGACGGCGGCATAAGACCAAAACAGCAGCTGAACCTGAGAGGCAGTGCCGCGGCTGACAACCCACTGAAAAGCAAATACCATAATCAGCGGGGCAATCAGCATCAGCCAGCCGAAACCAGACATGCCGGTAACCTGCCCTGCGGCATTAATGTTGAAAAACAATCCGAGCAAAGATGTATTGGCAATGATATAGGCACTCAAGGCAGTCAGGCACAATCCGGCAGCCATAAAGTTGTATACTTTTATCATGTAAGAGCGTAAACCCTCATCAACCGAAACAGCTGAACGGGCTTGCGAATATGCTTTGTTTTCCATGAATTTTCCTTTTAAGTTTATGTTTATCCTGTATCTAATATAGGGAACAATATTCAGAAAATCAATCTTAAACCAACTATAACCAGCGGTAAAGTTCTTTGCCGCGCACTTTTAGCCACCGGCGGCCGTTTTCATAATCGGGGCACAATTGGAAAACGCAGTTCCAAAAATCGGCAGAATGATTTTGATGCGCCAGGTGCGCAACCTCGTGGCTGACCAAATAATCAATGACATGAGCCGGCGCCAGCACAATCCGCCAATTGTAGTTAATATTGCACTTGCTGGAACAGCTGCCCCAGCGTGATTTGGTGTCTTTGAGCACAACATTGTGAACCGTGCAATTGATAAGTTTGGCCTTGGCAACGGAGAGTTTATACAGTTCTTTGGCAGCGTATTTTTTCAGAAAATCGCAAACACGGCGGTGCAGAAATTCCGGCGCTCCGCCGACTAATAAAATGCCGTCTTTGATTGTGGCGCCGCGCTGGCCGGGGTTGTGGCTGATAATGATTTTTTGTCCCATAACCGAGATGCTTTCTCCGTTTTCGAAATGTCCGGCAGCAGGAATCCGCGCCAGCATATTCTGAATCCAATCGCGATGAGAATTTACAAATTTAAAGGCTTTGCGAGATGAGCAATAACGGGGCAAAGTCAAAACCGGCAGGCGGTTCTTCTCGTCAATCCGCAAGGTCATTCTTTTGGCTAACGGAGATTTGACAACTTTTATATCCATGCCGAGTTCGGCCGCAAAGTTAAAGGTCCGGCCAGTCAACAATGTAATTTTCATAGTCGTCTACCTCGGATTCGTTAACAGTTGGGCGGTTTTGCAAGGACATTTGCGCCTGATGAACAGAATCTGCTCTGCCGGTAATTAACGGGTGCCAGGAAGGGAGTTCCTGCCCATTATCAAGCAGCCAATAAGCACAGGTTTGGGGCAGCCAGCGCGGTTTTTCCCGAATTGCTGCAAGAGTAATATCCCGACAATCAGAAACTTTTTCAAAGCGGTGGTCATAAATCTTACAAAGGCAGTTATGGCAATCTAAAAATCGGCATACCGTATTGGTGAATTTTATTTTGCCGCGGATTTCCAGTTTGTTAAGGCAGCATTTGCCGCAGCCGTCGCAGAGGAGCTCCCATTCTTTTTTGCTCATTTCGGAGAGCGGTTTCTTTTTCCAAAATTCGGGCTCAATGTCATGCATATCTTCATAGCGGGATTGAGGATTATAAGGGCTGTCAATCCAGTCGTCAGTCATCGTCGTCATCCTCAATAATGTGGTCTTCCAGCTCTTCTTCAGGTACCAGCAGTTCGCTTACGACATCAGCGGGGATTTTAAATTCTTCCGGCAGGGGTTTGCCGCTTACCAGCGGATGCCACGCCGGCAGAGTTCCGGTGCGCGCCAGAATATAGTATGCGCAAGTATCGGGAATCCACTCCAGTTGGCCAATGTTTTGCGGATTTAAAATAAGGCAGGAAGAAACAAGCTCGTGGCGGCGCGGATATTGGGTGCAAAGGTGGTTTTGGCAATTGTGATAACGGCAGACAACATTGGTTTCATAAATTTCGCCGCTATCTTCATCTTGCAGTTTTATCTGGCAGCAGCGTCCGTAGTGCATGCATACGGATTCCCATTCTTCCGGGGTAAATTCTTCAGGCTTTTTGGTTTTCCAGAATTTTTTAGAAGTCATAGAGGCTGTCCGCAGAATTAGAATTTGTCATGATCAAAATATTCAATGCGCCCCTGCTTGGAGAATCTGTATCTGAGCCACAACCAGCGTAAAGCAGCCAAAATCAACAGAGGGATAAATACATAGGCAAATACAACCGCAAAAATGGTGGCGCCTAAGGCTATCAAAGTAATTAACGCGGCAATGCCGATTGAAGCAGCCAAAACATAAATAAGCATATTTAAAAAGTTATTTTGCATCTTAATCTCCAATTCTTTCAGGCAAGTATTCTTCTTTGGCAAGGTTGCCGAATTGAGCATAGTCTCCGTTCCAGAATAATTGTACGGTACCGGTAGGGCCGTGACGCTGCTTGCCGATAATGACCTCGGCAACATTTTGAGTGGCGCGTTTGCGGGCTTCCCATTCTTCCATGCGTTTTTGCAAGTGTTCCGGGGTTTCGGACGGCTTTTGCTGAGGCTCTTCGTTTTGCAGATAATAGTTTTCGCGGTATACAAACATTACAATATCGGCATCTTGCTCAATTGATCCGGATTCACGCAAGTCAGACATTACCGGGCGTTTATCATCACGCTGCTCCACACCGCGGTTTAATTGTGACAAGGCAATTACCGGAAGATTTAGTTCTTTGGCCAAAATTTTCAAGCCGCGGGAGATTTCGGACAATTCTTGAACGCGGTTGCCTTCAGAGCGCTTTGAGCCGGTGCCGTTAATGAGTTGGATATAGTCAATAACAATGCAGCCCAAGCCCTTGTTTCTTTTAAGGCGGCGGGCACGGGTGCGAATAGAGTTGATGTTTAAGCCGGGAGTGTCATCAATATAGAGCGGAACTTTCTCCAGCTCGCGGACGGCGGCGGCAATACGGGTAAATTCGGCGCTGTCCAGCTCGCCGGTACGCATCTTGTGGCCGTTGGTTTGAGTAACGGTGGAAAGAATACGCGAGGCCAGCTGGTCGGCGGACATTTCCAGTGAAAAGAAAGCCACGCCGCGGGATTTTTCATCCAGATCTTTGGCGTGCATCATGTATTCGGCAACGTTATAGGCAATATTGGTTGCCAGCGCGGTTTTACCCATGGCCGGACGTCCGGCAATGATGATAAGGTCGGAGTTGTTAAGGCCGCCGGTTTTGTTATCAAGAGCATCTAACGAGGTTGGGAGTCCGGAGATTTTGCCGTCTTTTTGGTAGGCCTGTTCAATGTGAGTCAGAGAAGATGTCAACGCTTGAGAAAAATCTACAAATCCGCCGTTTATGTCGCCTTGGTTAGAAAGCTCAAAAAGCTTTTTCTCAGCCTGTTCAATTTGTTCGGTGGCGTCGGAGTCAATATCTTCTTTGGTGGCATTGTTTACAATATCAAAACCGGTAGCAATCAGCTCACGGCGCAGATATTTGTCATAGATAAATTGAGCATAATATTCGGCGTTGGTGAGCGGAGTGGCAGAATCGGCCAGCTTTATCAGATATTTGATGCCGCCGACATCATCAAGAGTGCCGTCTTGCTCAAAGTAGTTTTTTAGAGTAATAACATCGGCTACATGACCGCGGGTAATAAGTTTGGAAATTACCTCAAAGATTTTGGCATGCATAGAATCGGCAAAATGTTGAGGTTTGAGAAACTCAGAAACTTTTTCAAAGGCTTTGTTATTGGCCAAAATGGCGCCCAAAAGGGCTTGTTCAGCTTCAATGTTTTGGGGGAGAGAGGTTATTTCCGGAGTTTCCATAGTCGTATATCAATCTTAATAGCGGTTAAAGTTGACTCGTTTATAGCAACAAAAAAACAAAAGACCAAGTAAATAGATTTTTTATATTTTCAGCCCTGTGAATTATGGGGATAACGGGGATAACTTTGAAAAGCGCAAAATAAAAACCCCGCCGGAAAGCGGGGTCAAATGCTCTTAACCTTTTATGGTTAATTGTTATTATTTGGAAGCTTTTTTCTTAGCAATAGATTTTTTAATCTTTTTAGCTTCTTCAGTCAGTTTGGTGTTGGAAGTAGATTCCAAATAAGCATCCAAACCGCCGTTGTGCTCAATTGAACGCAAAGTCTTAGAGCAAACTTTCAGCTTGAAGATTTTACCAAGGGTGTCGCTCAACAGAGAAACAACCTGCAAATTAGGCAGAAAACGACGGCGAGATCTGTTGTTAGCGTGGCTTACGTTGTTGCCGCTCTGAACGCCGGTGCCCGAAATATCACATTTTTTAGCCATTTTTGTAATCCTTTTTATCAAAACTTGTTGCCTCTTAATACATACAAAATATATGAAAGTCAAGGCTTTTTTTTGAAAAACAGCTTGTTTGGCGTTGTAAAGAAAGTTTTTATTCTTGTTTTTTGAATTGTTTTGTTGTAGTAAATAAAAACACTTGATGTACCCGTAGCTCAGTTGGATAGAGTATCAGCCTCCGACGCTGAGGGTCGTGGGTTC
>JBNMLW010000028.1:0-8121 GCA_050875025.1 Alphaproteobacteria bacterium | reverse complement strand
GTGAGCATCTCTTCATCGGCCTTGCGCGGAACTCCCGAAAAAGGATGAATACCGTTGTTGAGCAGTTTGAAAATTATAACCGCCAAAGCAAATTTGTCCTGCTCCTCGCCCATATCTTGGCACGCCAGATTCATTCCCTCGGGATAAATATATTCTTCGCTGACAAATTCTGCCGGATAGCGCCCGTTCTCCCCTTTGATGGAAAAACCATCGCAATCAACCATTGCCACCAGCATATTGTTCTTATAAACCGAAACATTAGACGGTTTGAGGTCAACAATATAGTGCCCGCACTTGTGCAAAGAAGTGACCATAGAGGCAACATTGTATGCGGCAAAAATCCGGTAAGCGTATTTTTCCGACAAACCGAGTTTTTTGCGGATGGCTTTTTGCATAAGGTGGTCTAAAGACACCGCGGCATCCATATTAATCAGCGGCATCAGATAGCCGACGCAAAAGCCCTGCCCGTCTTCCAGCAAAGCCTCCGGCCAAGCAATTTGGGTATAGGATATTCCGCCTTCTTCCACCGGCTGGAAATGCGGTTTATTGAGCAGCATCGCCTCAAGTTTTTGACGGTTGGTCTGACTCTTGTCGGTATTGTGGAATATCTTGGCGACCAGCTCGGGACGCCCTTCAACCTTGTAAATTTTGCCGGAGGCGCCGCCGCGGTTTATCATCTCGCCCAGAGTAACCGTGCCGAAAGATCTATCGGCGTAAACGGCGTTATATGTAATTTCTCCCACCATTTCAGTTTACCTTTATCCATACAAGCGTTTTGTCATCAGAATTAATCCGCTGCGCTTTGGGCGTATTGAGCGTGTTGGCCAGGGCCTTTACCGCTTTGGGCTTGTTTTGCGCCTCTTCCAAAAATTTATCTATCGGTTTGATAAACCCCTGCTCTATCTGCTGCCAATCTGACGAAAAAGAAAAACAAGCAACGCCGTCGCTCATCAAAAACAAAGTGGAGGCATTGTCAAACCAGGTCAGGCGTAAATTATCCGACCACTCCTGCTGAGTGTAGAAATATGTCTCGCACGAAAAATTGCCGTTTTCCGGTCTGGAGGCAATAAAATCATCGTACCCGCTGCGCACCGCAATGGCGGCGCCGTCACCGATATGGAAAAACATTCCCTTGCCGCCGCGGCATACCACCCCGACGATTGTGGCGGCAAAATCAGTTATTCCCGCCTCAGATTTGGCAAGATTCAGGCGGTGCAGCATTAGTTTTTCACGCGAGAGAATAACCGCGCGGCGCACCATATCCGGCCAATCAGGCAAATTGGCATTTTTGAGCAAATCGCACAGAGTTGCGCAAACAACTTTGGCTCCGATTTTGCCCAAACGGGCAGAACCGGCTCCGTCAGAAACCACCGCTACCAGATTTTTGCCGCGAGCATGCCGAAAACAATCTTGGCACGGCAAATTACGGTGGCTGTGCAAAGCCCCGGTCACACTGGCGGCAACAATTTTCGGGCGGCTATTCTTCTTCATCCCATTCCCCGGTATCTTCCAGCAAATCCGGAGCATTGGGAGCCGCCCTTGAAATACAGGAAACACTGCGGCTCAACCACAGGAAAAATTCGGTAAACTTCAGCCCGGTGAGGCGTTTGGGCGACATAGTCGAGAACTTGGCCAATTTTTCAAGATTGGCGCCCTGAGTTCCAACCGCATGAATCACCACCTTTTTATTCTCCTGGGCAATGCGGCACTTCTTGGCCACGCTTTCCCAGTCATAATCCGTGGGCTCGCCATCGCTGATTAAAAATATCCAGGGGCGCTTTGAGGTGATGCCGCAACTGTCATACAGGCATTTTTGCTCTTCTATCTTGCGCAGAGCCAGCTCCATGGCCTTGCCCAGCGGAGTAAGGCCGCCGGCCTCCATTGTCGGAGCCTCAAAATTCATGGCATCGGTCCAATCAGATGATATGACTGCCTCATCTTTGCCAAAGGCCTTAATAATCAGCAGCTGCACGCGTGAACTGGCATCAATATCATCTTTGAGCTCGCGCTCCAAGGCCTTGAGTCCGGCATTCAGCTGTTTAATCGGCTCGCCGCGCATGGAGCCGGAGCAATCAAGCACCAGAACACAGGGCGTGCGCTCATTGGCATTGTCCGCAAATTCCACATAAGGAATCATCTCATTTTCAATATCAGCATCTACCATCGGAAGCTCCTTAATCAGTTGCGGGGATAAGTGTGCGGATATCCACTGCCCGGAACAGGCTCGGGAGCAGCCAATTTGCCGCATGAAACTATGGCAATTGTGCTCAACAGCAGTAACAAACTCAAATATTTTTTCATAACAATTCCTTTACTTGTTCTTTGCTATAATATAATTATATAGCCAATAAGAGTTAAGTAAAAATTAAGTTATACAGAGAAACAAATGATAAAAAAATTGCTAATTGGAGCTTTGATGCTGGTCTGGTGCGGAAACGCGGCGGCCAAGAGCGGGCTCAACCTTTTTGCCTATCCGCGAGAAGCGCCGGAAACGCCGATTTATACCCCGGCCGGACAAGCCCTTAAACTGTCTGATTTCAAAGGTGAATTTCTGCTGGTGATGTTTTGGTCGCGCTACTGTGCCCCCTGCATTAAGGAACTTGACGATATTAATGAATTTGTCCTGAAAACGCGCAACAACGGAATAAAGGTTCTGCTGGTTTCTAAAGATGATGAATGGCTTGATGCCGCCGAGCAGCGCGAACTGCTCAAAAAATACAAGGCTCCAGATGTAGATTTTTATACCGACAAAGAAGGCATGCTCTCCGGTGATTTTGGCATATTTTCCTCGCCTCACACCGTGTTGGTCAATACCAAAGGCGAAGAAATCGGCCGAATCCGCGGCTCGGCAGATTGGGGCGATGACGATGTAATCGAATATATTTATAAAATAAAAGCACAAAACTAGGCAGAAAAATGGTAGAAAAACTTTATATTGACTGGAATGAATTTCACGCTGATGTCAAACTTTTGGCAGAAAAGATTAAAGAGTGCGGGCAATTCAGCCGCATTGCCGCAGTAAGCCGCGGCGGACTGATTCCGGCGGGAATTTTGGCTTATGAACTGAATATCCGCAATTGCGAGGCGGTAAACATCTCCAGCTATGACAACGAATCGAAACGTCAAGATACCGCAATCGAAATCGGAACCGGCTTGCAGTATGCCGATGAACACACGCTGATTGTTGATGACTTGGCAGACAGCGGCCGCACATTGCAAATTTTGCATAAATTGTACCCCGCAGCCAAGCTGGCCTGCGTTTATGCCAAGCCGGAAGGGCAAAAGTATTGTAATATTTATGCCAAGCAGCTGCCGGATAAATGGGTTGTGTTCCCCTGGGACTAAGAAACATCCACAAACATCGGCAAGCCGCGCGCCATGCGAGTCATTTGCGTCTCAATGGAAGTACCGAGGTTGAGGCGTCCGCTTTTGATAATGCCGCGTACCTGATCGCCTTTGGTGGTATCCGGATTGGCAAACAAGAATGAAACCACGGCTTTTTTGATAGATGTTCCGACCAAGCTTTGGTGCAGCACGCCCAACATACTGCGAGAGAACAAATCATAAGCCAAATCCTCGCTCATACCGCCGGCAGCGGCATATTTCACGACTGAAGTTATGGCATCGGTAACATTGTTGGCGTGAATGGTAGAGAGCACCAAGTGTCCGGAAGTTGCCGCGCGCAAAACCTCGCTGGCAGTATCAGGAGTACGAATCTCACCTACCATAATATAGCGCGGTTTTGAACGCAGCGCTGATTTTAGGGACGCGCCCCAATCTCCGCCGGCCGGCTGGGTCTGTTTGCAAAGCCCCAATCCGCCGTTGGCACATTTGTAAACGCCGTCCAGCGGCTGCTCATTCGGATCCTCAATAGTGTAGGCAAATCCGCCCTCGCTGGACAGATATTCTTTTATCAAGCTGGAGATAGAAGTTGTTTTGCCGGATCCGGTCGGGCCGCTCCACAGAATAAGTCCGGAAGAATTTTTTAAGGCCAGCAAATAGCGCTCAAGCTGTCTAGGATAGCCCAGCGAGGCAAAAGCCGGAACTTCGGCCGGCATACGGCGGGCGCAATATTGAATACCATCCAGCGCGACTGTCCGTTCAACACGGTAAAAAATATTGTCATAAACGATTGAATAACTGGGGTTCTTGCCGTCCCAAGAGCTTTCCACCAAGGCATAAAACCTGTCAAAATCTTCCGGCACAAATTTCATCAGAGCATTAGCCGTATGCTTATCAGGAATAAAAGCCTGTTTTTCGGGAGTGATGTAGATGTCGGAAAATTGAGTTTCAGTAATAGTTGCCATGGCCTGCCTCTTTTAGAATGTTTGCAATGCCGCCATTATAACTTTTATATGTTAACAAAAAGCAAATATATTTATTAATTCCAAGGTAGAAAGACAACACCTGCTTAATTTTATCTAGTATTATGTTGAGCTTCTGTTATTAAATATTCCTTTATCTTATTTAATGTTAACATCAAAACTATTATTTAAAACCGTTTATATGTGGTAGCATAATCATTTAACATTTTTATTCTTGTTTTGTGCTTGCTGATATAGCAATGAATATACATGCTCTCTGTAAAGCTCTGGTTGATTTTCTTTTATATTATCTAATGCTTTCAAGCTTTCAGGATTATGTTTTCTAACAATTTCTTCTGCACGCAAAAAAGTTTCTTCTTCATCAGTTTCTTTGTACTTTTTTATTGTTTCTTTAAAATCATTTTTTGACAAAATGATTATAATTAATATTGTTATTATATTAATGATATACCAATCATTTTTCGCAAAAGACATCTTTACAAAAGGATTATATACAATAGCTGTAAGTAGTGATACGATAAAACTAACTTTAATCTTACAATCTTGCCATATTGTATAAGCTCTATACAAAAAATAACTGCATATTACGAATTTGAGTGTATCATAAAAACCATAAGGGAAATTATAGCAAAAATCATCTCCATACCCACATTTTTTGTAATCAAATAATGCAAGAACTAAGAATAACAAGGCTGTTAACGTAAGTTTTATATCAATAAAATCTTTTGTATAATTTTTACTCTTGTTATCGTTAGTGTTTTGTGTGTTATTTTCTTTGTATGGCAAATTTTCAATTCCTAAAATATCATTTTCATTGGCAGAAGAGAATTTGTTATCATCGCCTTCTAATTCAACGATTTTGCGTTTAAACTCATTCCAATCCTTAATTCTAGGAGCTTTAGCTAGATGGCTATCTGGAAGTAGCATTTTGTACCCCATTTGATCTTGGTCAACCTGAGGATCAAAATTGGGTTCCCACCAAATTGCAATATTTTTAGGTGTATTGGTATATAGCAAAGAAAATTCCAACTTGCTATCCTTATGACAATGCGGACAATGGGCCACATTGATTGCATCTGATAGCACAAGCTCTTTGTTTTCTGGGTATTCTCCCCATATTGAACGGTATAATTCCGTATTAAAGACACATCCGCAGTGAGGACATTTAATACTAGCTTTTACTTTTTTACTCATTGTTTATTGCCCTAAAAATCATTCATATTTATGATAATAAAAGCGCTATATGCTAAAAATCATTTCTGTACAGGAGATATAAAATTGCGTGTGGGGCACTAGAATTTATATTTTTAATAAAATCATTAGGCGCGATACCATTTCTTAATTCATCTTCTGCGCTGTAGACTCTTCTTAGGCTTGATGACCTCTTAACAGCGAAAAATAAATAACTAAATGTATCAGAGATACTTGTTAAAATTCTTTGTTTTAATGAAGGTATAGGAATCTTTCGCAATTCAGCTATACTTCGGATAGCTGAGCTTTGTGCTCTGTTATATTCCACACAGTTTTTTATACTCATTCTTACAGGTAGATTATTAAAGCAATCTAAAGTTTTATATTTGCCAATGGCATCCGTGGCTTCTCTATCAATTCTTTGATTAATTTTGACTATTATATTTGAATAATTGTTTTTGTTGAAATAGCAAATTATTAAAAACAGCCCCAAACACATCAAGAAACACATTAACATTTTTTTGCATGAAAATATGTTAAGTGAAAAAAAAGAACAAAGTGCACTGATAATGGCAACAGACCATATTACGATGCCGAATGGAAATATCGATGCTACAAAAGTTAATGCACAAACATGTATAACATTAAGGTCCCTATCACGACAACAGAATAACATAGGGATTAAAAACAAAAATAAAGACACCAGAAAGCATATCTGGAAAGGGATAAAATTGTCTTTTATATCTATTTTCCAAGAATCTGCACTGTATACTAGCCGATATTCTGGATTTGATATATAAGAAATATAGCAACTCAAAAAAATCCCAATAACAGCTAATACTAGCGATATAACTACAATTCTGCAGTATTCACTTTCTTCTGGTCGTTCGAGTATCTCTATGCATTCTTTTACATTTTTTATTTTCATAGTTCACCTTATTAAAATTTCAACTTAAGTGTCTCAATAGATACTAGACAATTAAATTTTTGATATCATTGCATCGCATCAACAATATGAGAATACTGCAACAAACTCATATAGATGTCAAATATAAATACCCATTGATATTTTTTGGTATGAATCTTTAAAGTTTATTGATTTTTATCCAAACTAATTCATAATATTGTAGAAAGAGGGGAAAAAATGTCTTTTAATTATGCAAATTTAATAACAAACCTTTTAGAAAATACGAGTGAAAGAGAATGGTTTGAATTTAAAACAAATAACCCACTAATGGAAGAGCTGGGAAAGTACATATCTGCATTATCCAATAGTGCGTGCCTATGCAATAAAAAATTTGCATATTTAATTTGGGGTATTGCGGACAATAAAGATGTTGTTGGAACAACATTTAACCCGTTAATAATAAAAAAAGGCAATGAAGATTTAGAAAATTGGCTCCAACAAATGCTTCGCCCTACAATAAACTTTAAATTTGAAGAAATTGAATACAACGGAAGGCGATTGATTATACTGACTGTTCCTTGCGCAATTACAGAACCTGTAAAATTTCAAAATGTTGCATATATACGGATTGGTAGCCATAATCAGAGACTTTGTGATTTTCCTGATAGAGAAAGATGCATGTGGAATATTCTGTCAAATAAAGATTTTGAAGAAGGAATCGCCACTGATTCTCTATCCTATGAAGAAGTTTTAGAAAATTTAGATTTTACGAAATATTATGAGCTTTTAAAACTTCCGCTTCCTGAAGAGAAAAAATATTTCTTGGATGCTCTTATTAGTGATAAATTTGTTTTAAAAAATGATGATTCATCATTTGCTGTTACTAATCTTGGGGCTTTATTATTAGCTCAAAATATCCAAATATTTCCTACTGTTGCTAGAAAAGCTGTGCGCATTATTCAATATAAAGGGAAAGACCGGACAGAAACAATCTCTGAAGTTCAAGGAAAAAAAGGTTATGTTTCAGGTTTTTCGGGAATGATTAAGCATATAGCTGCTATTTTACCAAGAAATGAAGTTATCGAACAAGCTATACGACAAGATGTCCCTTTATACCCAGATATTGCAATAAGAGAGTTGGTTGCAAATGCACTTGTTCACCAAGATTTAACAATTTCTGGAACAGGGCCTACCATTGAAATTTTTTCTGATAGAATAGAAATAACTAACCCTGGTATTCCCCTAATTGATCCTATTAGATTTATTGATGAACCACCTCAGACTAGAAACGAAAAAGTGTGTGCTTTTATGAGAAGGGTTGGTATTTGCGAAGAACGAGGAAGTGGAATAGATAAGGTCGTTAAATATGTAGAAATGTACCAACTTCCAGCACCAGACTTTAAGATAAAAACCAATCATACTGTAGCATTTTTATATGCACCCATTCCCTTTAGAGAGATGGGACGAGAAGATAGAGTTCGTGCTTGTTATCAGCATGCAAGTTTGATGTATATTGCTAACCAACGAATGACCAACACCTCTCTAAGGGAAAGATTTGGTTTGTCGGACAAGAGCTATACAACTGCGTCGAAAATAATTTCAGACACCATACAAGATAAGCTAATAAAACAAGTAGAACAGGCAAGTGCATCTAAAAGGGATGTCAAATATATACCTTTCTGGGGTTAAGGTATGTCG
>JBNMLW010000027.1:0-8174 GCA_050875025.1 Alphaproteobacteria bacterium | reverse complement strand
TACCAAGCTAGACGATTTAGATGGGGGTGATAATAAATATGCTATATGTTTATCTGGATTACCCAGTCAAGCTGGGTAATGACAGCTAGGGGCAGACAAGGTGCTTTGTCATTATGAACGCGGTGAAGAATCCAGACTATTCTGGACTCTTCGTTTCACTCAGAGTGACAATAGAGATGGATTACCAAGTTAAGCTTGGTAATGAATATTGCCGGAGGGCATAAAAACTGGACTTTTTGCGAGGTTTAGAACCATAGTCCAGATAAATCAGCAGTTAGAAATTATCGCTAAATCGGCATTTGCATAATGGTGTTGTAAGCCTTAATGGCGGTATCGCGTACGGCAACAACAGTCTCCAAAGCCATTTCGGCGTTAGAAACAGCCAGAACCACATCTTGAATATCAGCCTTGCCCTGAATGGCGGCAATAGTGGTGCTTTCGGCCTGTTTTTGCATGGCAACAGTATCTTCTACCGCGCCTTTGACCATGTTGCCAAAGCTGTTATCCGGTGCAGCTGCCTGTGCTGCGTCGGTTGCAACTTTTTGCTCCTGGCCGTTGATGCGCCCCAGAGCCTGCTGATAAGCATACAAAGCATTGGAAATATTGTTAATCATGGTCTAAATCCTTTTATTTCAAAATATCCAGAACGCTGGAGTTCATTTCCCGCGCGGTCTTTAGCATATTCAAATTAGCATCATAAGCCCGTTGCGCCTCTTTCATATCCATCATTTCAATCAGCGGGTTGACATTGGGCAAGTTGATGTATCCTTGAGCATCGGCTGCCGGATGGTTAGGAGCATATTTTTTCTCAAACGGAGAGTTGTCTTTTACAATCTTGTCTACCCGCACCATCTGAGCGCCGGTTTCCTGGTCTATATAGTTTTGAAAACTTACAACCTGCCGGCGGTATGGCTCGCCGCCCGGGGTGGTAGAAACAGAATCGGCATTGGCCATGTTCTGCGCAATAACCTTAAGCCTCTCGGCCTGAACTTTCATTCCCGAGGCGGCAACATCAGCACTGACTGTTAAATTACCAGACATCAGCCCCTCCGTTAAGCGCTAATTTTAGTGTTGGCCATTTGCATCATGGACTTGTACTTGTTGTAAATGGTAATCATCCGTTTATATTCGCTGCTGGCTTTGCTGGCCTCGTTCATCTGCTGTTCCAAAATTACGCCGTTGCCGTCAATGGTTAAAGCTTCAGACGGTTGCGGTGTATAAACATGATAAGCGGAGCTGTCTTTGATGCCGACAGTGGAAATGTGTTTGGGGTTGGTGGTGGAAAGTTTTAGTCCCGCCGCTGCAGAAATCTCCTGCCCGAAAGACGGTTTTTCAATATCGCGCGCCAAATAGCCCGGGGTGCTGGCATTGGCGATGTTTTCGGCAATAACCTGTTGTTTGGCCTGCAGATATTGCATATTCTGGTTAGCCATATTGAAAACGGAAATATTTTTCAAATCCATTATAAGTTCCCCATCTATTGTTATGCGTCCCCACACATAACAGACATGCAAGAAAAGTGCCAAATAAAAGCTCTTGCCTTTTGCGCCGGAGATATTACAATAAAGCCTATCAAGCGGAGCAAAACATGTCTTATCCTGATAATAGCCAAAATTCGCAAAAAAACAACGACGCTGCAGACTTTTCCACAGCTGATTATGCAGTAGCTCTGCAATATGACAAAGACAAACACAATGCGCCGGTTGTTTCTGCCAAAGGGCAAGGGCAAATTGCCGCCAAAATAATAGAACTGGCAATTGAAAATAACATCGAAATTCGTCAAGATGCCGACTTGTTACAAATGCTCAAAGCCGTTGATATTGACGAGGAAATTCCGATAGAGGCGTTTGCGGCGGTGGCAGAGATATTGTCTTATGTTTACGAAAGAAATGGGCAAGCTCGTCCAGCTGGTGACTAATACAGATTTGTCGGGCTGTCGAAATACTTATAACTGTCTCTTTTCCAAAATGGTGATGAAGAATCCGTCGGTATTGGTAGTAAGAGGCGACATGCGCAGCATATATTTATTATTATGCGGGTAAGGGGCATTGATTTTCTGTGCCCATAATTGCGACAAATCTACCAGCGTAAATTCCGGGTGCTTCCGCAAAAAGGCGTGAATAATATCTTCATCTTCATCCGGCAGCACTGAGCAAGTGATATAAATTATTCGCCCGCCGCATTTGGTTTTGTCGGCGGCAATTTGCAAAATCTCTGCTTGAGCTTGAGTTAGGCCGCGCAGTTTCTGCGGAGTGAGGCGGAACTTGGCATCAGGAGCGCGGCGCCAGGTGCCGGTGCCGGAGCAGGGGGCATCAATGATAAAGCGGTCAAAATCACAGTCGGTGGTAGCAACAAATTCCGTAAGCTCAATATTTTTTACGCCCAAGCGAGCCATGCGGGGTTTAATGTTTTCCAACCGTTTGGCGCTGATGTCATGCGCCAGAATATGTCCTTGATTATGCAACAAATCGGCTAAGGCCAAACTTTTGCCGCCGGCGCCGCAGCAATAATCCATAATTTTGTGTTCCGCGCGGGCATCACAAAGCAGCGCGGCAATTTGCGAGGCTTCATCCTGAACTTCAAACCAGCCCTCCTGATAGGCAGCGCAATTACCCAAGGCAAAACGCTCTTTGACCCTGAAACCATGCGGAGCATAGGGCATCGGATAGGCACAGATTCCTTCGGCTGCCAGACGGGACATTACTTCTTCGCGGGAGCGGCCGTGCGCTCTAAAGTCGGCTTCCGCCGGCTGATTAAGCGCTTTGCAAAATTCCATATCTTTAATTTTGGCAAACAGCCAGTCCGGACATTCGGCCTCCACTGCCGGCGGATACGGCAAGTCATTTTCCTGCTGTAGCCATACTTTTTCTTCATCACTCAGCGGTGCAAGCCCATAAGTTGAATTATCAAAAACTTCAGATAATTTGTCTTTGGCAAAAAACAGCAAAATTTTTCGCGGCTCATGGCTCTGGGCGTCAAATTCCAGCTTGCGGCGGTTGCGAATCAGCTGCCAAACCGTATCGGAAATAAAGCGCCGATCCTTAGAGCCGATATATTTGCGCGAGCGCAAATATTCGTTAATGATGCCGTCTGCCGGCTGCTCATCTTTAAAAATCTCGGTAATCAAGTCCAAAACCGCCTGATAGCGGGCGCCGGTCTGCATTATTTATTTTCCTTCTTAAAACCCTGGCAAACAAAATAGATTTCCGGCGAGGTAGTGCGGCTGGCATCGGGTTTGAAGTGTCCGACTTTGGCAAAATTCTTTTTGGCATCGGCCAGCAAATTGCCTTCGGCTCCGCCCTGAAATACTTTGGCAATAAAGATTCCGCCTTCAGCCAAAACTTCTTTAGCAAATTCATAGGCGGCCTCTACTAATCCGATAGTGCGCAAGTGGTCGGTCTGCTGGTGTCCGGTAGTGTTGGCGGCCATATCGCTCATGACAATATCGGCCTCGCCGTTGAGCAGAGCTTTGAGTTTGTCGGCTGCCTCCGGCAAAGTGAAGTCAAGACAAATCAGGCTGGCGCCTTCAATCGGCGCGGTCTCCAAAATATCTATTCCCACAACCTGGCCGCTGCCTTTATTTCGTTGTACGGCAACTTGGGTCCATCCTCCGGGAGCACAGCCAAGGTCAACAATAGTTTTGCCTTTGCCTAAGAATTTGTATTTTTCATCAAGTTGAATCAATTTGAATGCCGCGCGTGAACGATATCCCAAACGTTTGGATTCTGCTACGTAGGGATCATTAAGCTGCCGTTCCAGCCATTGATTAGAAGATTTTTTGCGGTATTTAGATGTTTTGACTCTAACAGCCAGCTGGTGTCTTCCGGTGATCGACTGGGCTGATTTGGTTAGCTTTTTCATTCTTTTTGTCTTTCTCTATCAGTTCGGCAACGATGCCGTCTTTGGCGCTTTTGAGCGAGGCGGTGATTTTGTTGACGCCCAACCGCTCATAAATAGTTTGAAAAATTATGCAGGCGGCTATGAAAATATAGGAACGCTTGTCGCCGATATACGGGTTGTCGGCCATTTCGGCGCGGCTGGAGTGCAATATCTCGGCAATGGCTTTGTCCATGGCCTCGCGATCCATGGAAGAACCGTCGGCGCGGTCGCGGTCATAGGCGCCGAAGTCTTCTATCATGGAGGCCAGACGCAGCGGAGTACTGGAAGTGGCAACAAAACAGACATCATCGCGGTAGGTGTCTAAATAAGACTTCTTTACAAAGCTTTCGGTACGGGCGCCGATATCCTGCCGCAGGCGGTTGGCATTTTCTTCATTATATTCTACCAAATTAAAAGCCTCTGAGGCATTGCGGGCGCCCCAGGGAATAGAAATGGTATGCAGAATATGCGGGTTTGGCGTATTGGTGGCCAAAGTAATTTCGGTGGAACCTCCGCCCAAATCATAAAGCACTACATATTTGCTTTTGCCGCAGACATGGCTCAAAGCTCCCTTGAGGTTAAGCCTGGCTTCTTCGTACCCGTCAATTACTTCAATCTTAATACGGGATTCATCCCAGACTTTTTTGATAAATTCTTCGCTGTTGGCGGCCATACGGCAAGAGGCGGTGGCAACAGCCCGAAGCTCTGCCGCATTGTATTTGTCCAGCAGCTGGCGGTATTCAAAAAAGCATTTGACGCCGCGTTCCATTGCCTGAGGAGTGAAAACGCCGGATTTGTATAAACCTTCGCCTAATCTGGTGGCAACATTTTCTTTGCAGAGCTCGCTGCCGTTTTGGTCGCAAATCAGCAGACGGCAGGAATTTGTGCCAAGGTCAATGGCGGCGTATCGTTTATCAGTCATTGGCGGCTCCTCGAAATGATTGGTTGTTGTTGGAATTGCGGTTGCGCGAAAACGGATAGCGGTTTTTGTGCCGTTTATGATTATGTTTGGGAGAATGCATCATATCCAGCAGAATCCCCTCTCTGATGCCGCGGTCGGCAACGGTAATTTCATAAATCGGCCAAAAAGAGGTCAGCGCCTCAATAATTGCGCAGCCGGCCATGGTAAGGTCTGCTTTGGAAGCGCCGATACAGGGATGCTTTTTGCGCCCTTCATCGCCCAAGCGTTTAATCTTGGCAATGGTGCGTTCAATATCCTGTTTGCTCATGGCAATACCATCAACGGCCGAGCGGTTGTAGCGCGGCAGATTGAGGTGCACGGCGCCCAAAACGGTTACGGTGCCGGAGGTGCCGATAATCTGAATCTCCTGATTGGCGATAGCCTCGCGGATATGGTGTTTTTCTTCAAACTCAGAGAGAATTTTGTGGGTGCGCTCAATAATCGTATTGTAGGCCAAATCTGTCATATCTCCGGAGGGAAAAGCCTCTGAGATGGTGACAACGCCGTAGGGCAGTGAAATATAGCCCTCAATGAAGGTATTGCCGCTGTTGGTGGTGCGTGCCAAAGAGATTTCGGTGGAACCGCCGCCGATGTCAAATATCAGGGCGCGTTTAATGCTGCGGGCCAGAAGCGGAATACAGCCGACAACCGCCAAGCGGGATTCCTCTTGCGGAGAGATAATTTCAATATTCAAACCGGTTTCTTTTTTGACCATTTCCAAAAAAGGTTTGCAGTTAACTGCCCGGCGGCAAGCCGCGGTGGCCACATAGCGGGAACGGGCAATCGGAGCATATTCAGCCAAAACTCCGGCGCAAACTTTAAGGGCGCCGATAGTGCGCTTGATGGCCGGTTTGGATAGTTCGTTGTTGTTTATAATGCCTTCGCCAAGCCGGGTTATTTTGGAAAAAGTTTCAACAATACGGAAAGAAGACGGCGTAGGAGTGGCAATAACCAAGCGGCAGGAGTTGGTGCCAAGGTCGATGGCCGCGTAGTTTGCCGGCGCTGTTTCTTTGTTTGCGGGTTTAACCGGTGGTTTGGCAGTAAATTTTTTATGCCATTTTTGCATATATTTATTCAATCATCATAAAAATTGTTCAAGTTACCTATTTTATAACCCATAAATATCTTCTGCACAATATTTTTTTTGCTTTTTCTGAAGGCAAAATAAAAACCCTTCGGATAAAACATCCAAAGGGTTTTTGCCGAATTTGCAAGCAGTTATCCGAGATTGCTTAAGCGGACAGTGTCTTGGGCAATTACCAATTCCTCATTGGTGGGGATAACAAAAGCGCGGACTTTGGAACCGGCCTTGGTGATTTCAACCGCATCACCGCGCTTGTTATTGTTAACTTCATCCAGCTCAATGCCGAGATAGCTGAGGCGCTCCAATACCATTTTGCGGATAATCGGAGAGTTCTCGCCGATGCCGGCGGTAAAGACAATGGCATCTACTCCGCCCAAAATGGCAATATAGCTGCCGATGAACTTAACCAGCGTATAAGCGTAGGTCTGCAGAGCCTCAATCGCGCGCTTATCGCCAGCCAGATATTTGTCCTCTACATCGCGCATGTCGCTGTAGCCGGAAAGTCCGAGCATGCCGCTCTGCTTATTGAGCAGAGTGTTAACCTCATCAACGGTTTTGTTCTGATATTTCATGATATGCAGCGGAATGTAGGGGTCAATATCGCCGCAGCGGGTGCCCATAATAACGCCGGCCAGAGGAGTAAAGCCCATAGAAGTATCCATGCATTTGCCGTTTTCTACGGCAGAGATAGAAGCGCCGTTGCCCAGGTGGCAGGTGATGATTTTGCCGCGTTTGCCAATGATTTTGGCGCATTCTTCGGCCACAAACTGGTGAGAGGTGCCGTGAGCGCCATAGCGGCGGATTTTGTGTTCGGTATATTGCTCAAGCGGCAGACCGTAGAGAAAAGCCTCTTTGGGCATGGTCTGATGAAAAGCGGTGTCAAAAGCAACAACCTGCGGAACACTCGGCAGAGCCTTTTGAACAGCGCGCAATCCCAAAACAGCGGCGGGGTTGTGCAACGGAGCCAGGCTGGAAAGCTCATAAATCTCTTGAATTACTTTTTCATCAACCAGAGCCGATGATTTGAACAATTCACCGCCATGAACAATGCGGTGGCCGACAGCCGAAATCTCGTCCAAACTTTTGATAACGCCGTCCAGAAGCAGATTGAATACCTCGCGCAGAGCTTCGTTGTGGGTCGGCAGGTCAACAGTAACGGTCTTTTTCTCGCCGTTGGCATATTTGATGCTGACCATAGAGCCGTGGATGCCGATGCGCTCGGCTATACCTTTGGCAATAACGTCATATTTGTCGCCATTGACATCGAACAACTGATATTTGAGAGAAGAAGAGCCGGAATTTAAAACTAAAATCTTCATACCTTAAGTTCCTTTATTTTTGAGTTTGTAAAACGGTGATGGCAATTAATCCGACGATATCTTCGGCAAAGCAGCCGCGGGACAAGTCGTTAATCGGGGCGTTCAGGCCTTGGAGCATCGGGCCGTACATTTCGGCTCCGCCCAAGCGCTGCAACAATTTGTAGCCGATGTTTCCGGCTTCAATATTGGGGAATATTAAAGTGTTGGCATGGCCGGCAACAGTTGAATTTGGAGCTTTTTTCTTAGCGACAACTTCATCAAGAGCGGCGTCTGCCTGCATTTCTCCGTCCAGAGAAATGTTCAAACCGGCATATTCCGGAGCTTTGAGAGCCTCTTTGGCCAAAGCGGCGGCTTCGCGCACTTTGTCAACGCCTTCGCCTTTGCCGGAACCGAATGTGGAATATGACAGCATGGCAATTCTTGGTTCATCGCCAAACTGAATAACGCTTTCAGCCGAGCTCAGAGCAATATCAGACAGCTCTTTGGCATTGGGGTTGATGTTGACGGCGCAGTCAGAGAGGTAATAAGTGTGCCCGTCTTGTCCGACCATAATAAACATGGAAGAAACAACTCTATCTGCGCGGCGCGATTTGATAATTTGCAGAGCCGGGCGCACGGTATCGGCCGTGGAGTGGTTTGCGCCGGAAACCATACCGTCGGCGTCACCGGCCTTAATCATCATGGTGCCGAAATAGTTGGCGTTGAGCACAGTCTGGCTGGCGGCCTCTTCGGTCATGCCTTTGGCTTTGCGGAGTTCAAAGAGTATATTGGCATAGGCGCCGCGTTTGGCAGAAGTGGCGGGATTGATAATTTCAATTCCGTCAAATCCACAGCCTTGGGCGGCATAATATTTTTTGATTGCTTCTTCGTCGCCGAGGATAATGATTCTGGCAATATGGCGTTCGGCAGCCGCATGGGCAGCCTGCAATAC
>JBNMLW010000026.1:0-8291 GCA_050875025.1 Alphaproteobacteria bacterium | reverse complement strand
TGCTGGAGCTCAGTGCCTATTTTGATACAAGGCTCAAAGCTTTTGAGCAGGAAGCCTATAAGGCTGCCGGAGAAGAATTTAATTTGGGTTCGCCCAAGCAAGTCGGCGATATTTTGTTTGCCAAACAAGGGCTGAAAGGCAAAAAGACCGCTACCGGCGCTTGGCAGACCGGTGCTGAGATTTTGGAAGAAATCGCCGCAGAAGGCAATGTTTTGGCGCAAAAAATTCTGGATTGGCGCGAGCTCAGCAAACTAAAGTCAACTTATACGGATTCCTTGTTTGCGCTTGCTGATAAAGATTCTCGCATCCATACCACCTATTTGCAGACTGTAGCTAATACCGGAAGATTATCTTCGGTTAATCCTAACCTGCAGAATATTCCGATACGCAGTGAAGAAGGCAAAAAAATCCGTTCCTGCTTTGTTGCTAAATCCGGCTGTAAACTAATTTCTTGCGACTATTCGCAGGTAGAGCTGCGCTTGTTGGCGGCAGTAGCGGATGTTAAGGCTCTTAAAAAGGCTTTTGCCGACGGCATTGATGTGCATACCGCGACAGCATCGCACGTTTTCGGGGTTCCTCCTGAAAAGGTCGATGCCAACTTGCGCCGCCATGCCAAGGCAATAAATTTTGGAATTGTTTATGGTATATCCCCTTATGGTTTGGCCAAAAATATTGGGGTTGAGGCGGCAGATGCCAAGGCTTATATTGACGCCTATTTCCGCCAGATGCCGGAGATTAAACGGTATATGGAAGATACAATCGCTTTTGCCCATAAATATGGCTATGTTCTGACGCCGTTCGGCCGTAAATGCGCGGTGGCCGGAATTAATGACAGCAACAAACGTCTGGCCGCCAATGCCGAGCGCGTGGCTATAAATGCGCCGATTCAGGGCGGGGCGGCAGATATTATCAAACTGGCGATGAATAAGTTAATGGTGGAGCTGAAAGTGCGCAAATTGCAGACCAAAATGCTGCTGCAGGTTCATGATGAGCTTGTTTTTGAGGTGCCGGAAGCAGAGCTTGAAACTGCTTCTGAACTCATCAAAAACACAATGGAAAATATTGTTGATTTGGGTGTGCCGTTCAACGCTGAACTCGGTGTTGGCAATACCTGGACCGAAGCCCACTGATTTATACACAAAAATGGGGAAAAATAAGCTTTTTTTGCTTGGTTAATCTGAGAATTTGTTGTATGTTTTCTATATTAAAAATCTTAGAAAACGTAAGGAAAAACAAGATATGAGTTCAGAAATGACCGCAGCAGAAATTGCTAAGGAAGAAAAAGAATATAGTGCAGATTCGATTAAGGTTTTGAAAGGCCTTGACGCCGTGCGCAAACGCCCCGGCATGTACATCGGCGATACCGATGACGGTTCTGGTCTGCATCACATGATTTATGAGGTTTTGGATAACGCTATTGATGAGGCTTTGGCCGGCTATTGCGACAAGACCGAGGTAATTCTGAATCCTGACGGTTCTGCCACCATTCGCGATAATGGGCGTGGTATTCCTGTCGGCATGCACAAAGAAGAGGGCATTTCTGCGGCCGAGGTTATTATGACCGAGCTGCACTCCGGCGGTAAGTTCGATAACAATTCCTACAAAGTCTCCGGCGGTTTGCACGGCGTGGGCGTTTCGGTTGTTAATGCCTTGTCTACCTGGCTCAAACTGCGTATTTGGCGCGAGGGCAAAGAACATATCGCTACTTTTGCTCACGGCAATGTTACCGAACATTTGAAAGTTGTGGCGGATGCTCCGGGCAAACACGGTACTGAAGTTACCTTCTTGCCGTCTCCTGAAACCTTTACCATGACTGAGTTTAACTTTGAAACTCTGGAACGCGCTATCCGTGAAAAAGCTTTCTTGAACTCCGGTGTTTATCTGAAACTGATTGACAACCGCGGCGCCGAGCCTCGAGAAGTTGATTTCCACTATGAAGGCGGTTTGCAGGCGTTTGTTAACCACCTCAATAAATCTAAAGCTCCTCTGCATGAAGAAGTCATTGCTTTCAGCGGCGAAAAGAACGATATTCAGGTTGATTGCGCCATGCAGTGGACCAATGCCTATAATGAAAGCATGCTCTGCTTTACCAACAATATTCCGCAAAAAGACGGCGGTACTCACTTGGCCGGTTTCCGCGGCGCTCTGACCCGTTGTATTAATAACTATATCAGCGAAAACGGCTTACTCAAAAAAGAAAAAGTTGAGCTTTCCGGCGATGATATGCGTGAAGGTTTGAGCTGCGTATTGTCTGTTAAGGTTCCGGATCCTAAGTTTTCTTCTCAGACCAAAGATAAGCTGGTTTCTTCTGAGGTTCGCCCGGTGGTAGAGAGCGTGGTTAATGACAAGCTCAAAGAATGGTTGGACGAGCACCCCAATGAGGCCAAAATTATTGTCGGCAAAATTGTTGAGGCTGCCACTGCCCGTGAGGCCGCGCGCAAGGCTCGCGAATTGACCCGCCGCAAAGGTGTGTTGGATGTTGCCTCGCTGCCCGGCAAACTTGCGGATTGCCAAGAAAAAGATCCGGCTTTGTCAGAAGTCTTCATTGTGGAGGGAGATTCGGCCGGTGGTTCAGCCAAACAGGGGCGCCATCGCCGCAATCAGGCAATTATGCCTCTGCGCGGTAAAATTTTGAATGTCGAGCGCGCCCGTTTTGACAGAATGCTCAATTCAGCTGAAATCGGCACCATTATTACTGCTTTGGGTACCGGTATTGGGCGCGACGATTTTAACCCTGACAAATGCCGTTATCACAAAATCATTATCATGGCCGATGCCGATGTCGATGGCAGCCACATTCGTACTTTGCTGTTGACATTCTTCTATCGCCAAATGCCGGAACTGATTGAGCGCGGCTATGTCTATATTGCTCAACCTCCTTTGTATAAGGTCAAAAAAGGCAATTCGATTCTCTATATTAAAAACGAGCGCGAAATGGATGATTACCTAATTCGCGGCGGTTGCGACGATGCCTCTTTGATATTGGCCGATGGCGAGCAGATTGCCGGACAAGATTTGATCGGTTTGGTTGAGCAAAACCGCAAAGCCCGCAGTCTGATTGCTACCTTGAGCAAGAATGTGCCTGAAAAGATTATTGAGCAAATGGCTATTTGCGGCTTGTTTGATGCCGAGATTTTGAATGACAAAGCCAAATTGCAGTCAGAACTTGATAAACTGTCTGTCCGTTTGGATGGGCTTGAGGCCGAATATGACCGTGGTTGGAAAGCCGGTGTTGAGGCTGATGGCAGTTTGCTGTTCTCCCGCACTTTGCGCGGCGTTACCGAAAAACACATTGTCGGCGCCAATATTTTGGATAGCCAAGAGGCTCCGATTTTGAACAACCTGAAAGATGTCTTGCATGAAAACTTCAGCACTGTCAGCACCCTGGTTTCCAAACAGGGGCTGGAGAAAAAGATTCATGGTCCGGTAAGCTTTGTTGATGCCGTAATTGCCGCCGGCAAAAAAGGTATTTCGATTCAACGCTATAAAGGGTTGGGCGAAATGAACCCCGAGCAGTTGTGGGAAACAACTCTGGATCCGGAAGCGCGTTCTTTGCTGCAGGTTCGCATTGATCGCATGGAAGAGGCCGATGAGACCTTTGCCACCCTGATGGGCGATGTGGTTGAACCGCGTAAAGAGTTTATTCAGGAAAATGCCCTGAATGTTGTAAATTTGGATATCTAAACCTCAAGATAAAACCCCCGCCGGATTTTTCCTCGGGGGTTTTGTTTGTCTGCATATCGGCAATTGTTAAAGCAGTTTAACTCGCGAATATTGCAAATATATTATGTTGACGGTTGATAGAACCGGCGCTAAACTCAAAACATCTTAATCATTGGAAACAGTTTATGAAACACATTTATTTATTTGCACTGATTGGATTGCTGCCTTTTTCAGCCCATGCCGGAGAATGGGAATTTGATATGTCCGGACAGGGCAAGGGGCTGTATGGCTACAGCGACGTTGCCCGCCGCTTTGAATATAAGGATAAAGACCACCATGGCATTGGCGATGGAGAGGTCAATACCTCGGCAGTATATACCTTTGATGATGAGGATTATTCCTTAGGTTTGTACGCTGATTTTTCTGTCGGTATTGATCGGGAGCTGCAAAATTATAACCAAGGCCGCTGGGGCGAAGAAATTTACACAATTGCCGATAGTCCGTATGGCCGCTTGATGTTGGGGCAGGCCTTAAACGTCGGGGCACAGTTTTATGAAGGAGCGCCAACCGTCGGCGCCCTCAAAAACAATGATGATGTGGTAGATTTTATTGCTAATCCGAATTGGAAACGCAATTCTAAGCAAACCAAATTTTCAACTCTTAATACCGCATATATTAATACCGATGGCGTAGCTCCCAAGGTCAGCTACATCACTCCGGAATTTTATGGCACAACTCTGGGATTTTCTTATGTGCCTGACGCATATAACCGCCGCGGATTGATTAACAAACATGCGTCTTATGCCCGCAAAGACGGATATGTTGGCGCTGTTTCTACAGAGCAAGATTTTGCCGGACTTAATTTTAAGTCAGCAGCCGCAGTGGCAAAATTTCATGATAATGATACCGAATATTCCCTTTCTGCACTGTTGGAATATGGCAATTGGAGCTTGGGCGGCGGCTGGCGCAAAACCTATATTGACGGGCAAGATAAACAAAAATCATCGGATTCCCGCTTGCCGGAATTGGTTGACGGCTATCGGGAAGGGCAGGCTTGGGAAGCCGGTATCGGCTATCGTTTCGGCCCCTTAAAATCATCATTATCATACTTTGAGGCCAAGGCCGAACGTGCCTCAAACCAAGACAAAGTATGGATGTTTTCCAACCAATATCAGCTTAATAAATATGCCGATATCTATTTAGCCGCTACGCATGTAGATTTTGCCGGTAGCACGCATGATTTGGCGGATAATAATCAGGGCTGGGCTTTGGCAGCCGGTATCGGGTTGAGTTTTTAGGAGCGGAATATGCCGAATATTTTATTAATTTCCGATGATGAAGTGTTTGCCGCTGATTTGGCCGACCAAATACGGCACTATTCTGACAGCTACGAGGTTTTGCCGGCAGATAGTCAGGTTGCGCCGGATATTATAATTATTGATGAAAATTCCGACAAGTTGAGTGAATATGCCGCGGAGAAGATAAAAGTTCCGGTATTTTTCCTTACTTCGGATGTTGATAAAACCGGTGCAGAATGCCCCGCCAGCCATATTGTGCTCAAGCCTATAGTTTTGGCTTCATTTCTAGACGAGCTTCATTCGTGCATTAATATTTTTGAAAACAGCAGCGATGGCTATATTTCGTTTAACCGCTATGTAGTGCGTCCGATAAAAAAAGACATTATTAATCAGCGTAACAAAGAGGTTGTTAAATTAACCGAGAAAGAAGTGGCTATTCTCAAATATCTGTACAAGAACCGTGATCGGATCGTCAGCAAAAATGAATTGTTGCAAGAGGTTTGGTGCTATGCGCCCGATGTCACAACCCATACCATTGAAACTCATATTTACCGATTACGGCAAAAAGTTGAGCATGATGACGCCGCTGCCCAGCTTATTATGACTGTAGACGGCGGATATCAGCTTAAGGAATAAAAAAAGAGCTTCCGGATAGGAAGCTCTTTTGATTATTTGAACAAACGCTTAAACCAAGCAAAGAAACCGCCACTGCCCTCTGAGCTCAAACGCTTTTCTGCTGCAGTAATTGCGCCTTCAGGTATAAACAGTTCTGTGCATTCCAAAACACCTTCGCTGTCTATCTTCCACATTCTGTTGCCGCAGGTCACAAATTCCAAATCCTGACCGAAATTCAGCGGATCATTGAGCACTTTCCAATTTTCTTTCGGAGCGTAGAACAGTTCTTTAAGCTCTCCGGCGTCATAAGCCATAAGCGCCAAGCTGTCATCCCTTTTGTGAGTGAAGAAAGCATTTTGTGCCAACAGTTGGCATGAATCCATTTTAGGCAGCTTGTGATAGAGGCCGTCTTCTTCTCTGTGATAGAATGAGGGATTCTCATGGTCGTCTGTTTCAAAGAGAGCGTATTCTGATGTTATTTCATCACCTAAGTCATCAAAAATAAAACAATCAGAAAAGTTCTGAGTGAAGAACAGATTGCCACGGCAGTCAATACTCACGGATGAGAATTGAAACTCTTTTAAGCAGCTGTTATTGTGCACATAAGCAGCTATCTTGCGATTCCCCGATTTGCGGAGATAAAACTCGCTTTCTTTCCAGCTGCCGAGATTTGATTCGGCTTTTTCTGCATAGCTCCAAAGATAGTAATTGTCGCCATATTTATAAATCAATCCGAATGTTCCGGAATAATCTATAAATTCAATGTCTCTGACAATGATTATTGAATCCTTGCCTTTTAGCGCAATAACCTGCTTGTCGGCATCAGTGCTTAAGAAGTAGTGCTCGCACTCCCGAAAATGGTGCTCGGCACAGATTCTTCTGCGAGTAAGAGATTCGGCATCTTCGCGATACAGTTCTCCATTTATTAATCGGTACTTCATAAAAATATAGGTAAAAATTAAACATAAATATTACAAATCTGTTTTGACAATAGCATGAATTGACAATAAAGCAAGTATTTTGTCTATTTTGCGGCTGTTGCAATCTCGACAACAACCGGCACATGATCAGATGGCCTGGCGCTGGAGCGCAGCTCTTTGATAATTTGCGCTCCCAATAGGCGGCTTTGCAAATTCGGCGTAACCCAAATATGATCCAGCCGGCGGCCTTTGTTGTTGGTTTGCCAGTTTGGATTGCGATAGCTCCACCAAGAAAATATTTTTTGCGGTTCCGGATAAAATTTGCGCACCGCATCAACAAAGTCCAATGACTGAAAAAGCCGTGTCAGCCGTCCGACTTCTACCGGAGTGTGAGATACAATTTTCAAAAGTTGTTTATGGCTCCAAACATCGTTTTCTGACGGAGCAACGTTAAAATCTCCGCACAGCAGCATTTTCTTTGCCGAGAGCGCGGTTTTATGTTGTTCATAATATTCTGATATATCGTCCATAAAACACAGCTTGTGCGCAAAAGAAAGATTCTCAATCGGGTCGGGAATATCGCCGCCGGCCGGAATATAAATATTATTGATTTCTATATCGTCAAAAACTTTGGCCGAGATATGGCGGGCATCATGCTTGCCGACCCAATCATGCTTTGTTTCTTCAGCCAGCGGAATTTTCGAAAGTATAGCCACGCCGTTATATGCCGGCTGCCCGTATATTGCAATATGTTCAAATCCCAGCGCCCTGATTTCCGCAAACGGAAAATCCTCGGCTTTTGCCTTAATTTCCTGCAGGCAGATAATATCCGGATTCGCCAAACCGCACAACGCTTTCAGCTCATCAAGCCGGATGCGGATAGAGTTTGCGTTCCATGTTGCCAGTTTGAAAGAGTACATAATTCCTGCTTATTTTTTCTTATAGCCTTTGGCGGAAGATTTCTTTTCTTTAAATTTAAAAATCTTGTCGTCAAGCGGTATGTCTTTTTTAGCGTCATAGAGCGAAACCGCAACTTCCACGCTCTGCGGATCAACAATTTTCCATTGTTTGAGTTCCATCGGATTATTGGAGAACACCAGCGTAATCGGTCCGATGTCTCCGCTTGCCGCATAGTCCAGAGTGATGGAGGTGGAGCCGGAATCCTGATAAAAATCGGTAACTTTAATCTTTTTGCCGTCTATTTTTATATCATTGGCCAAAATCAAGCTGGCCGGAATATCATCGTAGTCAATATGGGTCACTTGCCCAAGTTCGGTGTCGTGATAAACAATAAAATTACCGTCGCCCACAATCAGCACATTTACCGGATCGGCATATTCCATGCGGATTTTGTTGGGCTTTTTAATAAACAGACGCCCTTCGGCTGTGGCGCCGTTGCTGGCCATCTGCACAAAGGTAGCTTCCAGGCTTTTGATATTGTTAAGGTAGGTTTCAATCTTTTGGATATTTTCGGCATTTTGCGCCCACGCCGGAAAAGAGAACAATATTGCCCAAAATGCTATCAACCATTTTTTCATCGTTTGCCATTCCCTAATTAAATTATCTCTGTTTAATATAATCAAATAATTAAATTAGTAAACACAAAGAATGTTCCCTGCCAGCAAAAGCCGGCAGGGAACATCTGCGGACTATTTGAAAAGTTTAATTTCCGCAACCGCAGCCGCATCCGCTTTTGGAAGAAGAGGATTCGCTTTCTTTGCTTGAAGATTTTGCGGTCTGGTTATTGTTGGAAGAGGCCGACATTTTGCCGGAATCATCTCTCATATCTTTGCAT
>JBNMLW010000025.1:0-8367 GCA_050875025.1 Alphaproteobacteria bacterium | reverse complement strand
GGGATATAGCGTCGGATTTGAAATTTTATTAGTGAGAATCTTGACAAAAAAACAAGCTTATGATATTTTAGCATCTGTAATTATTTTGTAATTTATCATTGAAAAGAGAAAAATTATGGTCAAATCAAACGATAATACAGCTTATAAAAGAGGGCAAGAATTGCTCGATCAGGGAATGTACAAGGAAGCGGTTGAACAATTTGATAAAGCAATCAAAGAACAGCCTGATTCTTGGAAGTCTCTTAACTCTAAAGGATTCGCATTTCAGAAACTCAGCCGATATACCGAAGCGGTGGAGTGTTTTGATAAGGCCTTGGAGATTAATCCCAACTCAGTCGAAGTTCTAAACAACAAAGGCGTGACCTTAAGCATGCGCGGGTTGTATAAAGACGCAATCCAGTGCTTTAATGAGGCGGTGGCTTTGGATAAAACTTCGCTGGAGGCGCTAAACGGCAAAGCGATTGCCTTGCAGCATATGTTTTCTTATAAGGAAGCTTTGGACGTGCTGGAAGAGGCAATGAAAATTGACAATAAACATGCTCAAACTTTGCTGAGTGTGGCTGTTACTTTGCAAAAACTTAAACAATATGACCGCGCGATTTCTTTTTTCAAAAAAGTTTTGGCGATGGATAAGAACAACATTAAGGCTTGGAACGGAGTCGGTGTTACTTATCAGCTGATGGGCGATAATAATTCGGCCATTAAGTGCTTTACCAAGATTCTGAATATTGACAGCAGAGAGATTCAGGCTTGGATTAGTATCGGATTCGTTTATCAGAAAATGATGAAGTTTAATGATGCGCTCAAATGTTATAAAAAAGCGCAAATGATTATCGGTAACCGCTATCACCACAAGCTCTATGACGGTTTGGCCAGCTGCCTGACCAAATTGTCGGAATTTGATCAGGCAATTGAGGTTTATCAGCAGATTTTTCAGCGCGAAGAGGGCAAAAAGAAATGGGATGCTCAGCGCTCTATGAAGTTTGTTAATAAGTTGAAACGCAAAAAAGCGGTAGGCACTTTGCAGAGTTTGGTTCCGGCAGACGGAACGGCTCCCAAACCGGCAGAGTAATCAACTTAAATCTCAAGCCCTTGGAAATATCCAAGGGCTTTTTTGCAGGCTCAAGATTGAAAAATGCCGAGGCGGGATTATTTCTTTGGCAGATAGAAACATTTATGTAAGGAGCCTGGAGATGGGAACATTTTTTAAATATCTGTTTTATATCATTTTGCTGATTGTCATATATTTGGTCGGACGCGGGATATATGAAGGCGATATTACCAAACAGACCACCGTGGGTTCGGTAGTGGAACAAGTCGGCGAGGGCGGTAAACAGCTGGCGGCCGACAGCGCAACCGCGGTTGAAAATGCGGTAAAGAAATAAATATCGGCATGACTTAAAAATTGCCGGGGCAGAGCAGAATTTATATTTATCTTATATCAGCTCATCAACATCGATGAGGTGTTCGTTTTTTTCGTAAAAATGCTTAAGATAATTGCGGCCGGTGCGTTCGGCTTCCTCATCGCGAATAATGGATTGGTTGGTGTCATAAACGCTGACTTTGTGCCCGTTTTCTTCCGGAGTTTCGGCATTGTCAAAAACTCCGCTGACGGCCAGGGCTTCGATGCTGTTTTTGACATAGGCGACAGAGGGAGAAAAATCCTGTTCTTCGGGCTGGTCATTTTGCTGTTTGAATTGTCCTTGGTGCTCATTGCCCTCGGAATCATCGCGTACCAGAACATTGTTTCTGGTATCTATATTTTCCACAAACTTAGAGTGCTGAGTTGGGGCATAAGCTCTGTCGGCTCGAGGAGACGATGTCGAGCTGCCCACTTTTCTGGTGGCGCTGATACTCATTTGGTTTCTCCAACAATAAATCAGGTTTCAATTCTTCAAACCTTACAAGCTATTATAGCATTAAAATTTTTAAAATGCTACTGTTTTTCAACAAAAAAACGCCGCAGAACGCGGCGTTGTGAAGTTATTTGTCTTCTTTGTTTTTATTTTCTTCAATCTTGGCTTTAGCCTGATTAAGATATTTTTGAGCCTCAGGCCAGTATTTTTTCCAAGCGGCAATCAGTTTTTCGCGGATTTGGTCAAAGTTAATCAGACCAAAGAGAGCGGCAACGATAATTGCAATCAGTATCCAAGTAAGCATGTGTGTCTCCTTTATTGGGTTTGCAGCAGGCGGTTCAAGACCTCAGTCGCATCATAAGTTTCCTGATACGGCGGAATGGTGCCGATAAGCTCCTTATATGCGGTTTGCAGTTCCTGCCAGGGCTGCTCCTGAGGCGTATTATGAATGAATTTTACGGCATTTGCAAATCTTTCTAATGATTTATCCGACATTGGGGACAGATTTGCGGCAATATCCTGCATCTCGAACATATTGCCGAGGGCATAGCAGATTGCATCACAGCCGGCGGCAATAGCGCGCGCAGATTTTTCTCCGGCAGTGCCATGCAGGGCATGCATATCAATGGCATCTGAAATCAGTAAACCGTCAAAACCGATAGTTTGGCGGATTAGAGTTTTGATTGCAAGGGCGCTGTGGGTGACCGGAGCGGTGCTGTCAACGGCCGAAATTATAATATGGGCAGTCATTGCCAGCGGGCAGTCGTTGAGTTCCTGAAACGGATAAAAATCTTGAGAAAGTTCTGCCAATGACGCGTCTATGCGCGGCAAACCTAAATGCGGGTCGGTTTGCGCCCGCCCGTGTCCCGGCAGATGCTTGATACAGGGAATGATGCCGTTTTTCAGGTAGGCATCAACTTCGCGGCGGCCTAAGGCGGCGACCAGAACGGCATTATCGGAAAAACACCGGCTTTTGAGGGCATCGGTTGTTTGCGGATATGACAAGTCCAATACCGGAGCATAGTTTACATTAATACCCATAGCCGACAAGTCGCGGGCAATCAGCTGTGCGTGCAAGGAGGCTGCCTGAGCTGCTTGTGCCGGCGGAAGGGCTCCGATAGATGCCGCGGCGGCATAAGGCATAAAATCAGGTTCTTTGAGCCGCTGCACGCGGCCTCCCTCTTGATCTACCGCAATCAAGACATCGTCTCTGGCAATGGTTTCTTTAATCTCTTTGACTAGGCTTTTCAGCTGGAGAGGAGAGGCTATGTTGCGGGCAAATAAATTGATGCCGAGCGGATTGGCGCGGGCAAAAAAGCGTTTTTCTTCATCAGTCAGCGTGGTGCCGGAGCAAGACAGCATGGCAGGGAGCAGCGGGCGCATCTGTTTCTCCTAAATAAAAGCGCTGATAATCCAGCGGGAGGCTTTTATCATATAAGAGCCAAACGGGTTGAAGTCATAGCCGAGGTAGCGGGCAAACAGCGGAATAATAAATGCAATCAGAATTATGAACAGCGTGCCCTCGCGGTAGGCGTTTAGAAATCTTTGCACTTTCAGGTTATCTGACCAGCCAAGCAGAATTTTAGATCCGTCAAGCGGCGGAATCGGCAGAATATTGAACACTGCCAACACAATATTAAAAATGGTAAAATTTAAGAGAAAAAGAGTGATAATGCCGCCGGCCAGAGATTGACTGCCGGGGATAATCTTGAGCAAGAGTGCCGATATAAACGCTAAAAACAGATTCATTGAAATGCCGGCAGAGGCAACAATAAAGGTATCAGCTTTGGGGTTGCGCAAATTGTTGAAATTTACCGGCACCGGTTTGGCCCAGCCAAAAATGAATCCGGTTTTGGAGAGCAGCAGCAAAGCCGGCAGAACAATGGTGCCAAAAATACCTACATGGCGGATAGGGTTGAGCGAGAGTCTTTTGTATTGTTTGGCAGTATCATCGCCGCACCAATATGCCGCATATCCGTGAGCCACTTCATGCAGAACAATGGCCATAATAATCGGTATAAAGTTGACGATGATACTGATAAGCATGCTACTTCTTCTTTACAATGCAGGAGCCACCGAGCGCTTTGATGTCATTGCAGAGCTTGTCGGCGCCGCCGCGTTCGGCAAATCCGCCGGCCTTGAGGCGGTAGAAAGTGCCCTTGGCGCCTAAGTCAGCGGTTTCAACTTCTCGAGGTTGGTTTTTGAGCACCGGATATTTTTTGATTAAGCCTTCCCAAGCGGTGTCAACAGCCTTGCGGTTGGGAGAAGAAATCAGCTGAATCTGCCACGGACCGCTGACAGCTACAGTTTTGACTTCGGCTTTAATAACCGGTTCTTCTGCTTTGATTGGCGCCGGGGCGGCTTTTTCGGGAGCAGGAGCTGCTGCAGCCGGTGCCGGAGCAACGGCGGCAGCCTCTTTGATAGTTACATCGGCTTTCTTTTCCGGTTCTGCCGGAGCAGCTTGCGGTTCCGGAACTTTGGCAACAACCTTGGTTTCGGCATTTTCAATAATTTCTTGAGCTTTTTGTTCCGCGGCACTTGGCTCTTCTGCGGCAACAACAGCCGGCAGCTGCGGTTCTTCAGGCGGAGGCAACAGATTTTCTACTACCGGCGCGGCAGTTTCTTTTTTCTCAATAATATCGTATACCGATTTGTCCTGATTGAGGATTTCCAGGCCGCCGGGTTCGGCCGGCTGCACTTTGACCGCGGTTTGCGGGCGGCGCACAACCGGAATTTCTGCCGCATTTTCCGCATTATAGCGCGGAGCCAATACAAACCAACCGACAATTGAGGCCAGGGCAATACCGGATACGGTGCTGATGAAAATGTTTTTGGAACGGTTAATTTCATTTTTGCGTTCTTCAAAATTTTCAAGCGGTTCGGTATTTAACTTTTGGCGGAAATCATTTAAAAAATCATCGTTTCGGTCATTGTCAAAATCGGCAAACATATTGGCGGCTCCTCTAATTTTTTTCTAATGCTCTAATATTACGCAAAAATGTTTTATAATCAATTAACAAAAACTAAAATCTGCGGTAGGCGTCAAAAAGTTTTTGATGCTCGTTTACGGCCATCATATCGGTCATGTCGGCAATGTAGGAACATACGGTCTCGGCCAGTTCGGAATCCGGCGTTGCCGAAGTGATATCGGCGCGAATATCCATCGGCAGCAAATGATAATCACTCATAAATACGGCAAACAAATCTTCGACAATTTTTTGCGATTTCATATCCATGCGGGCAATCTGGGTGGCGGTATAAAATTTTTCTTTCAAAAAGCCGTGGAGCTGGGCAATAGTTGTATGCATAGCCGGTGAAAAATCAGCGGTAAAATGTTTTTGCGAGCGGATGTCAGCACTGTCTTTGACACCGGATTTTTTGATGTTGGCTTTGGTGTTGTCCAAAAGGTCAAAAATCATATCGGCAATCATGCGGCGGGTGATGGCATAAATGCGGATGCTGTCCGGACAGTGGGGGTGCTTGTGGTCAAAACCTTCAATGGTCCGATTGATAAAAGGCAATTGACGGAGCTCGTCGATAGTAAAAAATCCGGCGCGGAAACCATCGTCAATATCGTGGTTATTGTAAGCAATATCATCAGCAAAAGAGGCAACCTGAGATTCTAAAGAAGAATAATGTTTGAGCTCCAAGTTAAAGTTCTTGTTGAACTGTTTAAGGTAATTACTGTTGATTTTGGCAATTGGACCATTGTGTTTGACGGTGCCTTCAAGAGTCTCCCAAGTGAGGTTCAAGCCTTTAAATTCCGGGTAATGAATTTCTTGCTCGGTCATTATTTTGAGAGAGTTTACGTTGTGATCAAAACCGCCGAACTTTTTCATGGCATTGTTGAGGCCGCGTTCTCCGGCATGGCCGAACGGAGCGTGCCCGAGGTCGTGTGCCAGGGCAATGGCTTCGCCAAGTTCTTCGTTAATGCGCAATTCTTTGCACAGGGTGCGGGTTATCTGCGCAACCTCAATGCTGTGTGTCAGGCGGGTACGGTAATTTTTGCCCTCATGATAAGCAAAAACCTGAGTTTTGCCGTCCAGCCGCCTGAAAGCTGAGGAGTGCACCAGACGATCGCGGTCGCGCTGGAACGGGGAACGAAGATCTTGAGCATAGTCGGGGTATTGACGCCCGCGGCTGGCGGAGTTTGCGGTTGCATAAGTTGCTAAAGCCATATTTTTTTCGCTTTCAATCATTGTATTTTTATTGTAGTCTATAAGCAATTTGATAATAAAGGATTAATAATGCTGATAGCAACTTATAATGTAAACTCCATTAATGCGCGCTTGGAAAATCTGTTGGCATGGCTGAATGCGGCTAAACCTGATGTGGTGCTGCTGCAGGAGATTAAAACCGAATTTAACGCTTTTCCGTTTTTTGATTTGCAGGCAGCAGGCTATGAGGCCAAAATTCTTGGGCAAAAGAGCTACAACGGGGTGGCGGTTTTGAGCTGGCATAAACTGAAAGTGACAGCTGAAAATCTGCCGAATTTTGCCGATGAACAAGCGCGTTATCTGGAGGCGGAATTGGAAAAAGACGGCCAAAAGTGGCGGGTGGCGTCAATATATCTGCCCAATGGCAATCCGCCTTATAACAATCCGGATGATGACAGCCGCTATGGCTATAAGCTGAGCTGGATGGACGCTTTGATTGCCCATGCTAAAGAGCTTTTGCAGTTGCGGCAGCCGGTGATATTGGGCGGTGATTTTAATGTGATTTTGCGTGATGATGACGTCTTTGACCCAAAGGAATTTGCCAATAATGCCTTGTTCCGTCCGGAAGTCAGAGCCAAACTTACGGAACTGCAATATGCCGGATATTACGATGCTTTCCGCAGCCTGCATCAAAACAAAAACGGCTACACATATTGGGATTATGCCGGCGCGGCGCTGCAAAACGATATGGGCATGCGGATAGACTATTTGTTTTTGTCGCCCGATGCGGCAGACAGGCTGATATCTTGCGAGGTTGACAAACAACCGCGCACAGGGGTTAAGCCCTCTGATCATACGGCGCTTAAAGCGGAGTTACGCGGATGAAAAAAATGAGGTCAGACAAAACAGTTTATAAAGACGGCGCGGAAGGCGTGTTTGAAGTTTTTCAAACCACCGCGGGCGGTGATTTGTTGGCGCGGGCCAAAGGACAGAAAGAACCGTTGCTGGTGCTGGAGAACCGCAAGATTAAACCGCCGTTGGGCGAGGGTGACGAATTTGTCGGCAAAGTTTCGAACTATGGCAGTTTGTGGTGGGTGAAACCGACCGCGCGCACCAAAACTGCATTTGGCGAATGTGAAAAAATTTATGGAATAATCGAAAAACGCGACGGCAAAATATATCTGAAATCATCGGAAAAAAATGTCCGCACCGATTATTTGCTGGAAAAATGCGGCAAAGTAAAAGAGGGAGACTTTGTCAGAGTTGAGCTCTCGGGGGAAAGGCGTTTCAAACAGGCGCGGGTGGTAAAAAATTTCGGGGCGTTTGATTTGAACAAGGCCACGGCCTCTTTGGTGCTGGACAAGTATGAAATTCCTTATGAATTTGACGATAAAACAGCCAAGGAACTTGCGGCATTGCCCAAAATGAAAGCCGGCGAAAGATTGGATTTGACCGGCGTAGGGCTGGTGACGATTGACGGCGATGATTCCAAAGATTTTGATGATGCCGTTTGGGCAGAAAAAACAGCGCCGGGTTTTAATTTGATTGTGGCAATTGCCGATGTGTCTTTTTATGTGCGCCCGGGGACAGCGCTGGACCGCGAGGCTGAACGGCGCGGCAATTCGGTATATTTGCCCAATATGGTGATTCCGATGCTGCCGGAAAAACTGAGCAATAACCTGTGCTCGCTAATGCCCGGAAAACCGCGGGCGGCAATTGCTTGCCTGATGAGTATAGATAATAACGGCAGGCTGACCGGTTTTGAGTTTAAGCGGGCAGTAATACGCTCGGCGGCCAGACTCACATACAAACAGGTGCAGGCCGCCATAGACGGCAAAATGCCGGAGTTGGAAAAATATGTTGCTCCGTTGTATCAGGCTTATTTGGCGTTGGACAAAGCCCGCAAGAAACGCGGCGCTTTAGAAATTGAAACTACGGAGCTGAAAATAAGCGTTGATAAAAATGGGCAGGTGAAATCGATTATGCCGGAAGAAAACCTGTTGTCCAACCGCCTGATAGAGGAATTTATGGTGGCGGCTAACAATGCGGCGGCTTTGGCATTGGAGAAGCATAAACAGCCGATTATGTTTCGGGTGCATGACCGTCCGCCGGAAGAGAAAATGGCGGATATGAAAGAGCTGCTGCAAAGTTTGGATATGAAACTGCCGGAGTGGACGGCGCTTAAACCGGAGCATTTTAACAAACTGTTGGATAAATGCCGGCGGAACGGCGAGCAACAGGGTATAAGCGAGCTGGTGCTGCGGATGCAGTCGCAGGCGCAATACAGTCCGAAAAATATCGGGCATTTTGGCTTGGGGCTCAAAGACTATGTGCACTTTACCTCGCCGATACGC